>JACRFB010000063.1 GCA_016218045.1 Ignavibacteriota bacterium | reverse complement strand
TGGCAAGACGCCGATGCAGACCTTTCTCGATTCCATACCGCTTGCAAAAGAAAAACTCCTCGATACATTACCAACATCTTTTGAGACTTCGAATCAGACCGACCAAACCACCGTCTGTCAGGTCTAATCGTAGCTAGTACAAATGAAGCGTGCGGAGGCATCCGCGCCTCGCGCCTCCCCCACGCGTGATTGTGCACCCGCCGAATCAATAGGGACACAATTCGTAACGTCTAATCGTCTGATCGTCTGATCGTCTGATCGTCTGATCGTCTGATCGTCTGATCGTCTGATCGTCTGATCGTCTAATCGTCTGATCGTCTAATCGTCTGATCGTCTAATCGTCTGATCGTCTGATCGTCTAATCGTCTGATCGTCTACTCTCCCGTGAGGATAGAGGAGGAAGGAGACAGGAGACAGGCCGAGACTCGATTGGCTCCTGCCTCCTGATTCCTGTCTCCTCACTCGAACAGAGTACACCAATCTACGTATCTACCCATCTACCAGTTACCATCTACCATTTACCAATCTTTCCTCGCCCACCGCGCGAGTCACAGTCTACCGATCTCATGGAACAGGGATGTGATAGCTTCGCTCAACAACGACGCGGCCTGGCTCAAATCATCCGGCGTGGGTTCCCTGTCGAGCACGGTCACGAGTCTGTGTAAGCCAAGCTTCTGCGTGATTGTCTCCCGGTCCCCGCGGATGGTGCCGGCGCAGGCAATACACGGCACGCCGGATTCACGCGCGGCACGGGACACTTCGCCCACCACTTTGCCCATGGCCGATTGTTCGTCTATGCGCCCCTCGCCGGTGATGACCATATCCACGCCACGCAGTGCCTCGTGAAAACCGACGGCGCGCATCACGGTGTCGGCACCGGGAAGCAGGCGCGCACCGGTAAAGGCGGCAAGGGCAAAACCGAGTCCGCCGGCTGCGCCGCTGCCCGGGCTCTCCGGATCAAGATCACCAACGTCCCTGGACACACAGGCGGCAAAATGTGCGAGTGCATCGTCGAGCCATTGTACGTCCACGGGGGCGAGTCCTTTTTGCGGACCGTAGATGTGTGTTGCACCCTCTGATCCGGTGAGAGGATTCGTCACGTCGCACAAGGCGTTGATATGGCAGTTGTTAGCATCCCATCCTTCGCGTGGTTTCTCGATCCGGTGCACGGCCTGGAGCACGACGGGAAGTGTTGCGTCGATGGTTTCACCGATGGGGATTTGGCGCCCTTCGCGGTCGAAAAAGTGATATCCGAGCGCGGCGGCCATACCGATGCCCGCATCGTTGGTAAAGGTGCCGCCGAGGCCGGCATACACCTGTTGCGCTCCCGTCTCGAGGGCTTTGCGCAGCAGCACCCCGAAGACGGTGGAACTGCGATGGAGGACGGAAGGTCCACCGGGCACGGAGAGTGACGCGTTCAGAACCGTGGCTGCATCGAGATACGCGGCCGTGGGCGGTCCTCCTACCGACGGGGTGACCCAGTACGCCGCGTCGAACGGACGTGCGCTCCAGTCGTGAAGCCGGCAGCGGAGGCGCTCGGCACCGGCGGCTGTGCCCAATATGGACGCACAGCCCTCCCCCCCATCGCTAAGGGGGAGCACGGTGATGTGTGTGCCGGGTCGGACCGCCTGTATCGCGGCGGCGATCACGCGCCCCGCTTCATCGGCGCGCAGCGTGCCTTTAAAGGCATCGGGCGCGACGAGAATGTTCACCGCTGAATGTTGAAGGCAGCGGCGCCGGCATAGATCGCGGAGGTGTCGAGTTCCTCTTCGATACGCAGGAGCTGATTGTATTTCGCGATGCGGTCGGAACGGCTCGCCGAGCCGGTTTTGATCTGTCCGGCGTTGGTGGCAACGGCGATGTCGGCGATGGTGGCGTCCTCGGTCTCGCCCGAGCGGTGGCTGATCACGCTGGTGTACCTGGCGCGTTTGGCCATTTCGACCGCGTCGAGAGTCTCGGTGAGTGTGCCGATCTGATTGACCTTCACGAGTATTGAGTTGGCGATACCCGCATCGATGCCGCGGCTGAGTATGGCGGGATTCGTGACAAACACATCGTCGCCGACAAGCTGACAGCGGTCGCCGAGAGCGTCCGTGAGTTTTTTCCAACCCACCCAATCATTCTCGCCGAGGCCGTCTTCGATCGAAATAATCGGATACTTCTTCACGAGTTTGACGTACATCTCGACCATTTCCTCGGAGGTCTTGAGACTCTTGTCGGATTTAAAGAAGCGGTACATGCCCGGCTTCTTGCCCTTGCCTTTCTCGAACATTTCACTGGCGGCCACATCGAGGGCGATGCCGCATTCGGCGTCGGTGTACCCGGCCTTTTCCATGGCCTTGAGGATGTACTGTATCGCTTCCTCGTTCGATTTCAGATTCGGGGCGAAGCCGCCTTCGTCGCCCACCGATGTGTTCAACTTCGCGTCCGACAGCACCTTCTTGAGCGCGTGAAAAATCTCGGTGCCGCAGCGCAGGGCCTCGCTGAATGTGGGCGCGCCGAAAGGCACGATCATGAATTCCTGAAAATCGACTGTGTTGTCGGCGTGTTTTCCGCCGTTGAGGATGTTCATCATCGGCACGGGCAGGTACTTCGCGTTGGTGCCGCCGATGTAGCGGTACAACGGCATGCCCAGCGTTTCCGCCGCGGCCTTTGCCGTCGCGAGTGACACACCGAGCAGCGCGTTTGCGCCGAGATTCGCCTTGGTGTCGGTGCCGTCGAGTTCGATGAGGAAATTGTCGATGCCGGTCTGGTCCATCGCATCCCACCCGATCAGTTCGTCGGCAATCACGTCGTTGACGTTCTCGACGGCCTTCTGCACGCCTCTGCCGAGATACCGCTCCTTGTCGCCGTCGCGTAATTCCACCGCTTCACGCTCGCCGGTGGATGCGCCGCTGGGCACGGCCGCGCGACCCGTGACCCCGCTCTCCAGCTCCACATCCACTTCGATCGTCGGATTGCCCCGCGAGTCGAGTATCTCTCTCGCAAAAATGTCAAGTATGGTCGTCATGGCTGCCTCTCAAAGTGAAGTGGTGCGTGATGGAATTTTCTGTGTGATGAGTGCGGCGCTGTGCTGCGCCCTGTTACGATGTGATGAGTCCGGCCTCTCGGGCCACGGTGGCGGCCAGCGCCTCGGCGGTCTCACCGCTCGGCGCCTCGGCAATCACCCGCATGATGGGCTCGGTGTTGGATAGACGCAGATGCACCCAGCCCTCGGGGAAATCGATACGCACACCGTCGGCGGTGTTCGGCGCATGTGAGGCGTAGGTCTCGCAGATGCGTGCGAGTATGGCCGCGCTGTCGCGTCCCGCGGTACTGTAGGTGAATTTGCGGATGGAATACTCGGGCAATTGTGCGCGGTAGGCGGATACGGGACCGTCGAAACCGCTGAGCGCATCGAGCAGCAAAAGTATGCCCACGAGTGAATCGCGCCCGGGATGGATCGCGGGCACGATGACGCCACCGCTCCCCTCCCCGCCGACAACCGCGCCTGTCTCAAGCATGCGCGCAACCACGTTGATTTCGCCGACAGGCGTGCGATGTACTGTGGCACCGTAGGAGCGTGCAATGTCGTCCACTGCGCGTGTGGTCGAGAGATTCACCACCGTGTGTACGCTGGATGGTGTATCACATCGCGCCAGCACTGCTGCAACGGCAGTGGTGACGGTGTATTCCTCGCCGTAGGGTTCGCCCTTTTCGGTGAACACCACGAGACGGTCGGCGTCGGGATCGATGGCGAAACCCATGTCGGCACGGTGCTGCAGCACGGCCTCACCGAGTGATACCAGATTGTGTGGCAAGGGCTCGGGCGCATGGGGAAAGAGTCCGCTTCCATCGCAGGCGGCGGGAATGACTGTGCAGCCGAGTTCGCGGAGCAACGCGGGCACGATGTGACTGCCGGATGCGTTGACGGCGTCCACCACAATGGTAAAGGCGCGTGTGAGGATACGCGCCACCGCATCAGCGTTGTACGCGAGCACGGTCTCCACATGTGTGCGCCAGAACTCCGCGGCATCGCGGCGCTTGCCGAAGGTCTCGTATCCGACCCAGGGGAAATTTTCGTCGGCAAGAATCGCCTGCAGTGCAGCGTTCTGGCGGGCGTCCAGGAACACACCCGTCGCATCGAGGAACTTGAGTCCGTTCCACTGCTGGGGATTGTGGCTTGCCGTGATGGCAATGCCGCCGCGCGCCCCGAGCTTCTCCACGGCGAGCTGCACAGTGGGAGTGGGCGCAACGCCGATATCTATCACGTCGGCGCCGCACATACGCGCCGCCGCCACGACCAGATCCTGCAGCGTGTCGCCGCCCGACCGTCCGTCGCGGCCTATGACCAGCGGACCGCCGCCAGACAGCCGCACAAATGCGGCCGTGAAGCGGGTGATATCCGGTGGGAGGAGCGATTCGCCCGGTATACCGCGTATGCCGGAGATGCTGATTATGGGAGACGTCATGGGCGTTTGAATTGCTCGAAGAACGAGACAAAAGTACGGCGGAACTGCTTGCCGAACAATGCGGCAGTTTGTTTGTGATGTGTCCGCGAGATACGTTGCCATGATACACTCTTGTGTTCACAACAGATGAAAACCACCATACAACGCCCTTCCATTTTTCTCCGGCTTTTCCTCTCGCATCTGCTGATGCTGCTCTTCAGTTTCGGCGTGGGACTCTTTGTGTTCGATGCGCTTTTTGCGCCGGGTCTTCGACCCTTTCTGCAGCGAAGCCCGAGCATACTCATCCCCGCCGTTCTTGCTCTGATCGGTGTGGCGGGCCTGCTTGCAGTGTGGACGGCAACCTCGATCACACATCCGCTGGAACGTCTCGTCAACAGTATCGGCAATGAGGATGCGGCCGCCGAGCTCGAGGATATCGCCGCGTCGGCTCCGCTCGAAATCGCCGAACTTGCACAGGCGCTGCATGCGTCACCACGGGTCTCGGAGCCGCCGGTGGATATGTCCGCGGAGCAGTCCGACGTCCCCACGTCAGACGGTGATGAAACGTCCTCAGGATACGATTCGGACAGCCCGGCCGGAGCGGATGACAGCGGCAGTCCCTTGACTCCGCCTCCTCCGAGCGACAACGACAGACACTGATCCGGGACGGCCTCTCATTTCCCGAGGTGGACGATCGAGGCGGATCTGCCCGGCAGATCCCGCTCCAGAGCCGCTTTGTATGTGCGCGCGGTGTGCGGATGTTCGAAGGTTCCGACCGAAACGCTCCAACGTCCGCCGCGTCCCTGCACACGCGCGGGATACCCCTTCGACAATAGCCGCTGCTGTTCGACAAGCGCCTGCCCGCGTGTGGTGAATTGCCCCGTGATCAGCACATACCCCTTTGAGCCGGAGTTAGCACGCGCCGATGCCGCCTGTTCCGTGCCGCGTGACCGCCGCGGGGCAGCGGCGGTTCTCGGAGCATGCTGACGCCGAGTGTGCGTCGCGGATGTGACGTCATCGCTCTGCTGTATGTTCTGAGCGTCGTCGGAAACTTTGCTCTGTTGCTGTTTTCCGTCGGGAGCAGTCTGTGTGACGGCTCCGGGCGTAGGGGTACGCTGTGAGGACGGATCGGCATTCTTCGTCGTTTCTTGTTGTCGCGTGCGTGCTCCCGCATGTGTACCACGGTCCTTTCCAACGCGGGCTCGCGCGCGTTCACCACCGGCCGGCAAGCCGAGCGTATCGTTCAGGAAGGCCACTTGTTTCTGCAACTGGTTAATCTGCACGCGCTGACCGACGATCAGCCGATTCAGGCCGATCAATTGTTTGGACTGCTGTTTGAGCTGCGCCGCGAGATAGATGCAGCCGATCAGAAGAACAATCAGGCCGAACCACTGTATGATCACGGAAAACTCGAGCCGCTTTTTCGTTGCCGTCGCCGCCATGGAGTACCTCATACCAGACGATTGGGATATATATGTGTTTTCGGAAGGCGTTCTGCCACGCCGCCACACGAAACTAGCCCAATCACGCCGAGTGGAAAAGGGGAATTTCGACGGAGGTTGAAAGAGCTGCACGGCGCCGCGCGGTGATGCGCGTCAGCGATCCCGTATGGTCAGCGTGTAATAGGTCTCGCCGTCTTCCTTCCGGAGCACATCGAGCGAGTGCTTGCGGCCCGCCTCGAGGTTCAGAAAAAAGCGCACGCGTTCGAGCAGCCGTTCTATGGCCTCGTCCTCTGTGTGTGCCCACGAGTCGCATTCGCGTATCGACGGCACGGCCGCGTCAAAACCCTCGTAGGTTTTTCGTATAACGACCTGGAACTGCATCAGTCCGCCAGCAGACGGCGGCTGATCACGAGCCGCTGAATTTCGGATGTGCCTTCGCCGATAGTGAGCAGCTTCACGTCGCGGTAGTATTTCTCGGCCGGGTAGTCCTTCGTGAAACCGTACCCTCCGAGGATCTGCACCGCCTCATTGGTGACACGTGTTGCCACTTCGCTGGCGTACAGTTTTGCCTCCGCCGCGGCGATGTTGATGTCCATGCCCTGCGCGCGCATCCATGCGGCCTTGTAGGTCATGAGCCGCGCGGTCTCGATGCCCATGGCCATCTGCGCAAGTTTGAATTGTGTGGCCTGGAATTCGGAAAGCGGCTGGCCGAATTGTTTGCGCTCCTTCGCGTAGGCAAGCGCAGTCTCGTACGCGCCCTGCGCGCAGCCGAGAGAGTTGGCGGCAATGGAAATGCGACCGCCGTCGAGGATCTGCAGGGCCTGTTTGAAACCGAGTCCGGTGCTCTCACCCAGCAGATGATCGGCGGGAACGCGCACGTTCTCGAGGATCAGGGAAGCCGTGTCGCTGCAGCGCATGCCGAGTTTGTTTTCCTTCTTGCCCGTGCTGAAACCGGGTGTGTCGCGGTCCATGACAAAGGCGGAAATGCCCTTGCTGCCGATGCCGGGCTCCGTCACAGCCATGATGACCGCGGTGCGGCCCACGGAGGCGTGTGTGATGAAGTTTTTTGATCCGTTGATCACCCACGAGTCGCCGTCGCGCACGGCCGTCGTGCGCATGCCGCCCGCATCACTGCCGGATCCGGGCTCGGTCAGACCCCACATGCCCATCGTCCGACCGCTTGCGAGATCCGGAATGTAGCGGCGGCGTATGTCATCGGATCCGAACAGCAGGATGTGATTGGTGCACAATCCGTTGTGCGCCGCGACGCCGAGACCCACCGCCGGATCCACACGTGAAATTTCCTCGACCACAAGCGCATATTCTATTGGACCGAGTCCCGCACCCTCCAGTTCTTCCGGAACCATGATGCCCAGGAAACCGAGCTCGCCCATCTTGCGGAACACATCCGTCGGGAAATGCTGCGCCTCGTCCCACTCCAACACATGCGGACGGATCTCGCTCTCCGCAAAATCTCTGGCCGTCTGGCGGATCAGTTCCTGTTGCTCTGATAACTCGAAGGAATACGACATGGTGCGTTCGGATTAATGGTGAAACTCACTGTGTCTGGCAGTATCCAGGCGGGAATTGCCGAATATACAAAACCTATCGTAGATAGCGCATTTTATCGTTTCTGTCTGCACTATCTGACTCAGGGGGATAGTATCCTCACGCTCGTGTGAGGATTCAGGAGGAAGGAGTCAGGAGACAGGCACTTGCTCGATTCGTGTCTCCTGTATCCTTTCTCCTCACGCGAACAGAATAGACCGATCTATCCATCGACCGCTCGCAGGCCAAACCACAAGCTACCCACCAGTATCAAAGACCACGCCGCCGAGATCCGTCCGCTCATAAAATCGGGTCCGTTCCGCGCGGGCGGCCGCAGTTTCCGTTTCGATACGTGGAAATCGATACAGCGGTGTGCCGTCGTCACGCAGCACCAGATCGCCATGCAACTCGGTAAGAGCGCGATTGAGCAAACGCTCGATTTCCGTGCGATCCATCACGGCGAGGCCGGGCCTGTTCACCGACGCGCAGAGTTCGTCGAGCGTGCGCGCACTGCCGCCCGCCTCGAACACCGCACGGACGATGCGCCTGCGTTTGTTGCGCTCGAGCCGCGCGCGCTCCTGCGTGCGCACAACGATGGCACGGCCAAGCGGCACAAGGAAAAATATCACCGAGAAAATGAAGGGAATCCAGCCGAGTGCCACGGTCACAAAACCGGCGGTGCCGAAAAATTCGTCCTCGATGATCGAGAGTATCGACTCCTGCATGCCGCTCGAAAAAACGATGGACATCGAGAACAACAGATTAAACGCGTTGACCGCCCCGATGAAAAAGTCACGCCCGCCGCTGTTGCCCGTCATTTCGTAGGGCGCCTCGTATTCATCCCAGAACAATTCCACCGAACCGCCCTTCATCGCGTCGTCACCCTTGCGCAGCACGTCGAGGAAGCGGCCCACCAGCACGCCGTCGTCGGTGATGTCGGCGCTGCCCTTGAATCGTGTGAGGTAATCGGCGAGGCGCTGCTCGGCCTCCTCGTAGGTCCATCCCGCGAGCGCGACAATTTCGGTGACGGTCAGCACGCCCTTCTGCGAGCGTAGCCAGGCCACGATCTCCTTCTCCTGTGCGAAGGGATCAAATACCGGACGTGGAGGTCCGAATACAAAGTCGTACACCGACTGCACGAGCCGCTTTTTCTGCTCCGGCGTCTGCGGATTCGCGCGCTCGGCCTGGCGGTACGCCTTGTGCCTGTACCCGTGCCGGTCCGACATGTCGACGAGTATCATGCCGCGCGCGGCGAGAGAAAAGAGGTCGCCGAAAAGATCGCCGATGAAGCGCAGACCGCCGCCCTTTTTGCTGTCGGAGCGCCCGCCGAAAATCATCGCCAGCAGCAGCAGCGTAAACACGATAAGGTACACGATGAGCATCACCGTGATCCAGATCTTGAACAGCCACGTGAAGGTCTTCCACAGCAGAAGGCCGGCGTCGCGCAATTTTTCGGACGTGCTTTTCTCGCCGCGGCGATGCAGGGAGGTCCCGAAATCGTAGAGTATCTCGCCCGATTCGGTGACCTGCAGGCGGCACTGGTATTGGTTCATCAGCGCATCAAGCGCCGTGCGCGCGTCCTCGATGGCCAGGCCGGAGGCGGCGCTTGCGTCGGCGACGGTGAAGCGTCCGCGCGCGCCGCGCAATGTGGGACGAAGGACGGCTGCCGCCTCGTCGGATGAGAGTAGTTTCATGGTGCTGCCGCATGTCGTGAAAGTAAGGCGGCAAAATACGACGGCGCGGCAGCGCGGACAAAACCACGCGGCTATTCAGAGGTCGCGTGTCAGGAATTGCCCCGCTCCCCCGTCTCGGTCTATATTGGTTTTTCTTTTATTCACGGAGTGCGGGAATCATGACGCTGCGAGTGATGGTGGGTTGTGTATGCGCCTGTGTGTTGGAAATCGTGTCCGTCGCCGGAGCGCAGACCTTACACTGGAACAAGACGGGAGTGCCCGTGTCGACCTCCGTCGGCATTCAACGCGCGCCAGTGCTCGCGACCGACGGCCTCGATGGCGCGATCATAGTCTGGGAGGATGTGGGCGCGGGTGTGCCGCGTCTCGTCGCGCAACGACTCGACGCGGGTGGCCGGCGGCTGTGGGACACCAGCGGTGTGACTCTCTGCGCCGCTGCCGGTGTCAAGGCCCTCGGCGACATCGTGTCCGATGGCAACGGCGGCGCCATCGTTTGCTGGTGGGATCGGCGGAATGGAAACGACTATGATCTTTTCGCCCAGCGTCTCAGCGCCACGGGCGCCATTCTGTGGACCAGTAACGGCATCGCAGTGGCACAGGCTTCGGGCGACCAGCTCCTCGCCGACATGCTGCCCGACGGGAACGGCGGTGTCGTCATTGCGTGGGAAGATCGCCGCATCGCGGGAGACGCCGACGTGTACACACAACGCCTCAACGCCTCCGGCGCGGCATTGTGGACGGCCGCGGGACGGAAACTCACGACGGATCCGCGCGACCAGATCGCGCCGCATCTCGCCGACGACGGTTCCGGCGGCGTGTACGTTGTGTGGACGGATAAACGCACCGACGACGACATCTACGCGCAACGTGTGGATGCAAACGGAACCGCGTTGTGGCTGCAGAACGGTGTCGGGGTGACCGCGCTGCCCGCGCGGCAGATCCGGCCGCAGATCGTCTCCGACGGACGGGGCGCCTGTGTGCTCGTGTGGGAGGATTACAGGAACGGCACCACATCGGATGTGTACTATCAGAAACTCGATCGATCCGGATCCGCGCAACGCACCGCGGGAGGCGAGCCGCTGACTCGCGCGCGCAACGACCAGACCAACCTCGCGTTAATCGCCGACGGCTTCGGGGGTGCAATTGCTGCGTGGGCCGATTTCCGCGGCGGTGCCACCGCCGATATATACGCGCGTCGCATCGACGCCAGCGGCGCCGCCATCTGGAAGGTCAGCGGAGCAGATTCGACAAATGGCGTGGTGGTGAGCACCAGCACCGACACACAGGAGATTCCGATGCTGCTGCCGGACGGACTTGGAGGAATGTTCTGCGCCTGGCAGGATAAACGCAACGCCGCCGATTTTGATCTGTTCATGCAATCGCTGTATCCCGGCACCACCGTGCGCTATCCCTCCGGCGGCGGTCCACTGCTGCGCATCGAACGCAACCAGATGAATCTGCGTATGGTGTCCAGCGGACGTTCGTCCGCCATACTCGCATGGCAGGACGGACGTGTTGCCGACGGGTCCGCGGACATTTACGCGCAGCGTGTAAGCTTCAGCGCCTTCGCGCCCGACAGCATCGGCTTCGACAGTGTCACCTACGGCGCGACACGCGAGATACGTTTTCCCGTGTTGAATGCGGGACCCGACACCGTGACCGTGACCGCTCTGGGATTCACGAGCACCTCCAACACCGACTTCCTCTTTACGGATGCTCCCGGTGTCCCGTTTTTTGTGCGGCCGGGCGATTCGGTGATGTTGGGGATCAAGTTCGTGCCGCGCGACCGCGGTTACCGCGCCAACGGCGTGCGCCTCACCTACGGGGCCGGGTCGCAGCACATACTCGGCGTGAGTGGCATCGGCTTGATACCGAATCACGGGTCGTATCCCACCAGTCTCGCCTTCGGCACACGCAAGGTGGGGATACCCGTCGACACCACGCTCCGCGGCATATTGAAGAACAACGGATACGGCGCTCTGATAATTCACACGATGCGTTTCGACGGATTAAATGCCGACGCGTTCAGTCTTGTGAATGCGCCGGCGCTGCCGCTCACACTCAACACCAACGATTCGATTCCGTTGACGATCCGCTACACACCGCGCTTCAACGGATCGGAGAGCGCGGCTCTTACCATGCTCAGCAACGGCGGATCGACCGTGCGAGCGCTGTCATGTTCGGGTACGGGTGTGTATCCGACATCCGCGATTGCTCCCGTGTTTCTGCGTTTCGACAGCAGCAACGGGACGCCGGTCACACGCAGCTTTGTTGTAAAATCCACGGGTGCGGTTCCCCTGCGCGTGTTGTCGGCCGACGTGTTGGGTGTGAATCCACGCGACTTCACCACAACACTTGCTCCGCCTGTCACACTACGGCCGGGCGATTCGATTATTGTGCCTGTCACCTTTGTTCCCCGCAATAACGGCATGCGCCAGGCCTACCTGCGCCTGACGCTTGATCAATTGACGCCGGTTGTCTCTATCGCGCTGACAGGAAGCGGATACAATGTGGCAACGTCCGTCGATGCCGTCACACCCGAAGGTCTGAGTATCGGATCCGTCTATCCGAATCCCCTGCACGCAAACGGCGGTGATGGTGTTCTGCCCGTGTACCTGCCCGCGTCGCAGCACGCGTGTCGTGCGCTCGTGACCGTGACCGACGTGCTTGGTCGTGTGATGCAACAGAACCACCTCGAGTTCGAGCCTGGCGAGCACCGTCTCCACAATTTATCCACCCATCACCTCACGCCGGGCCTCTTCCTCATCACCATCGACCTTCCTGATGGTGACCGACCTGAGCGCTACCTGCGTCGATTCATCGTGCAGTGATTTCGTTCGGATGTGTAGCGGGAACTCGGGACAGCGGGACAGCGGGACCACGACCCTGTGTCTCGCTGAGCTTGTCGAAGCGCGACGGGACAGCGGGAGCGGAACAACGAAATAGTGTCTCGCTGAGCGGAGTCGAAGCGCGACGGGAGAGCGGGACGCGCACCCTCACCCCGGCCCTCTCCCGTTCCGGACGTGGGTGACTGATCTGTTTTGTGCGGTGTTGCATGCGTGGTTCGCGGCGGTGTCGGGCGACCGCCGGTCGCCCTGTCGGAGTTTTCTCGCGCATCGCGCATACGCGGCTTGGATCGCCGGAGGAAGCGGATGGTCTGATCGTCCAATCGTCTGATCGTCCAATCGTCTGATCGTCTAATCGTCTGATCGTCCAATCGTCTGATCGTCTAATCATCTGATCGTCCAATCGTCAAGCCGTTCCCCGCGCCTCACTTCGCAACAACCATCCGCATCGTGCGCACACCGCTGCCGCTGCGGAGCACGGCGATGTACTGTCCGGAGGGAAGGGCCTGCGCGTCGAAGAGTACGCGGCGCCGGCCGGGCACAAGCGGCGCGTCGACAAGCACGGCGGTCTCGCGGCCGAGCAGATCGTACACGGCGAGGAACACCGGACCGTTCTCGATGGTCTCGTACTCGATCGTCGTCTGCGCGTTGAATGGATTCGGACTGTTCTGTCCGATAGAAAGCCGCCCGCTGTCCGAGAACAACCGCTCCCCTCCCTCTCTGCACACGAGGAGCCGGAAGCCGCCCGGCTGCACCGTCACGCGGACGTCGGTCGCGCCGAAGTTCATGTCCTCAAGTGTCAGCGGCGTCTGTGACACGGATCCGAGTGTCGCGCGGAACACGAGTGTCGCCACCGGCGGCCACACGGGCCCGGGCGACAGCGGACGGGACGCGGTATCGGCCGTGAACGGGATGAGACGTTCGGCACCGGATAACACACCTGGCGGCGTGGAACCCATCGGTGCGAGCACGCCGGCGTGGTAGCGCAGTGTGGCACGGAACGAGCGCACGTCCGCCGCATCGAGGTGCGTGGAGGCGGCGATCACGACCGGGATCTCGACGCGCTCGCCGGGAGCTGCCTCGAGGAATGGAAGGATGATGTGCGCCGTGGCCACACGCGCCGCGCCGGTGTATTCGATGGGATCCGCCTCGTTCGTGCAGCCGTGAGTGTCGGTGATCGACACGTGATACCAGCCGGGTGAGGCCGCGATGTGTGTGTCGGATGCGGCGCCCGCGATGAGTGTGTCGTTGCGATACCAGCGGTACGCGTATCCCGCCACGGTGGCGAGGGTGTCGCCGCGGAGGGTGACGACGGGTTTTGATGGACGCGGATGCACAAGAAGCGCGTGCGGTGGCGACGAGCCCGTGCAACTGTTCGTGTCGGTGACTGTTACTGTGAACACTCCCGTCTGTGTGACGGCGAGTGTGCGCTGCACGCCGAGCATGGTCCCCATTGCGTCACGCCAGGTGTACACACCTGCGAACACACCGGCATCGAGCACCGCCGTGTCGCCCGCGCAGATCTCCTGTGGACCCGCGATCGCGGGTGCGGGGAGCACATCCACACGCAGGAGATGCCGCGCCGATCCTGAACACCCGCCCTCGTCGTACACGGTCACTGTGTACACACCCGTTGCCGCGATGCGGATCGACCGTGTGTCTGCGCTGTCGCCGTTCGGCAATCTCCACAGGTAACTCCTGTAGCCCGCGCCCGCATCGAGCAGGGCCGAGTCGCCCGCGCAGATACGTGATCTGCCCGCGATGGAAGGTGTGAGCGAGGATCCCACCGTCAAGTCCAGTGTGTCGCTTGCGCTGCACGCAGCGTTCGTGACAGTGAGCACGACACGACCCGTCCCGGGCGCGTCCCAGCGCACGGTGAACGTGTCCGCATCGGAGGCGGACAGCGTCGTGCCATTCAGCACGCTCCATCGATATGCGACGCCCGTCCCAGGCGGTGTTCCATACCTCTGCACCGTTCCGCTGCACGCGCTCGTAGGTCCCGCGATCGCCGCGACGGGGTGTGCGAGTTCGCTTACTGCGTGCGGCGTGGAGCGGGCTGTACACCCGTTCCCGTCTGTCACGGCGAGTGTGTACAGACCTGGTGTCCGAACGGTGTACGTCGGTGTATTTCCGACAACAGTATCCGATTCATTCCGCCAGACATACTGGATAAATGTTCCCGATGCGGAGAGCAGTACACTGTCGCCCGTGCAGAACGAGGCGGCTCCGACGATCGATACACCGGGCTTCGGATGAACGATGAGTCTGTGCGAGGCATCCCCCTCGCAGGTACCCGCATCACGCACAAACACGCGGTAACGGCCCGCGGTTGTAACGCGGAGTTGTGATCTGGTGCCGACAATGCTGTCCGCCTCGTTACGCCACGTGTAGAACGCGTACCCGTCCCCCGCGTCGAACACCGCCGTGTCGCCCGCGCAGATGGCCGTTGGACCGACGATCACGGGAGTGAGCGAGGTCCCTATGATGATGGGTGCAATCGTGCTGTCCGTGCAGCCCGTTGTTGTGTCCGTACACGTGAGCACGAGGCGGCCGTTCCCCGCGACGGACCAGCGCACGTCCACCGTGTCCGCATTCTCGCCGGTGAGCAGCGTCCCGTTCTCGATGCGCCAGAGTACGCGCAATCCCCGCACCTCGCGCAGCCAGTGCCTGCCAACTGTGCCCGCGCACACACTCGCCGGACCGCCGATCGCAACACGTGGCAGCGGATTCACTGTCACCTGCAGCGGCAGCGAGGCCCCCTCGCAGCCGAACGTGTCCCAGCCCCGCGCCCAGTACGTGCCCGTGCTGCGGACGACGAGGTATCGTGTACTATCGCCCGTGTTCCAGCGCACACGCGCGGGCGCGCCCTCCACGCGCAACACCACGCTGTCGCCCGCGCAGAAACGCAACGGGCCCAGAGCAGTGATGTTCACGGCGATCGCCTTCACCTCCACCGTGAGCGGATCCGACCGCGCCGTGCAGCCCGACGTATCCGTGGCAAGCACATGATACATGCCCGCACGGCGGATCACGACGCGACGGCCCCGCTGTCCGTCGCTCCACTCATAACGCACAAAGCCCGCATCCGCCTCCAGAGTCACGCTGTCGCCCAGACAGAAACGCAGCGCACCCAGCGCGCGGATCCCCACCGGCGGCGCCGCACGCTTCTGCACACGCAGTGTGTCGCGCCCCGTGCAACCGTTCGCGTCCGTCACCTCCAGCACATAGATCCCCGCCGTTGACGGACGGGCCGTGGTCGTGCGCGCGTACTCGTCTGTCACATTCTCACCGATCCACCGGTAGCCGTACGGCGGTGTGCCGTCACGTGCATCACCCGTAAGCAGCACCTCCGACTCGCCGCAGATCGTCGTGTCGGTTGGCGCCTGTGCATTGGGTGGATCGACAACCGTGATGCGCACCGAGTCCTCGCCCGCGCAGCCGTCCGACGTCTCCACACGCACGCGGTACATGCCGGGGGTGCGGACAACGATCTCGTCCGTCGTCGCCCCTGTGTTCCATGCAACACGCGCGTAGCCCCGCTGCACCTTCAGCCGCAGTTCGCTGCCGCGGCAGATGTGTTTCGGATCCGCCTCGATCGCGGGTGGAACGAATGCATCCACTTGCACCGGCAGCGTTGCCGTCGACGTGCAGCCGCTCGAGTCCACACGGCATGTCACCTGCACCATGCGCATCCCCGGCAACGTCCACTGCACCACCGCGCTGTCGCCCTGTGCCTGCAGCACCGCCCCGCCCGTGGCCGTCCACACGAGCGACGTCCCGGCGGGTTTCGTCACTCGGTACGACCACACAGTGTACTGACAGGCACGCCCGCGCCCCGCCACCGACAACACCGGCAACGGATACACGACAACGCGCACGGGTGCCGACGTGTCCGAACACCCCGCGGCATTCCGCACCACAAGGCGATAGAGTCCCGGCTTGCTCACCCGGAGCACACGTGTTGTTTCGCCGGTGGACCACTCAAATGTGTACCCTGTGCTGTCGGGTCCTGACAGAACGACGCTGTCCCCTTCACAGACTCCTTGCACATCCCACGGTGTGATAGTCGCGAGCGGACGCGGTGAAGCGACTACCTCCGTCCACGGCGACCAGGCACGGCAGCCGCCTGTGTTCGTCACCACCACGCGATACTTTCCCGTGCGTGTGACGAGTAGCGATGGACCCACGCCCTCCATACCGCGTGTCTGCTCTTCCCACACGTACGTGCAATTCATCGCACTGTCAGCACGTAATATCAAGCTCTGCCCTTCGCAGATCGACACGGTGCCCGCAGGTGCAACAATGGCAACAGGGAGCGGAACAATACGGAAGGCCCTCGTCTCGGTTCCTGCGAGTCTGGGATTCGTCGACACGACACGGATGCGGTACGCACTACCACCCGGAGTGCCGACGGGAATCACCGCAATGATGGAATCCTGCATCCATGATTTCACCGAACCGATGATGACTGGCGCACCGAAGTTCCCGGTCGAATCCGACAACTGCGCATGGAACATATTGTGATCACCATACACGCCGGCGAGGTCGTAGTGCACGATGAGAGTATCCCCCTCACAATACGTAGGCGCACCGTCTCTGGTCACAATGCGATTCTTCCCTCCAAGAAATTTCGCAAGACAGCCGTCGCTGGATCCGCCGCCAAATGCGCCTTGATGCGGGTTGCCGTAGGCGATGAGCGTCTGGCTGTTTGTGGTCCCGCAGACGTACACATTACCCCGGAGATCGACACACCCGTTCGAGGCACCCCACATTTCCGGCCATGTCTGTGAGCCGCCGTAAAAGGTACACCAGCGCAGATCCGTCCCCTCTCCCTCCACACGCCCGACAAATAGTCCATCTGTGGCGAGGGTGGACTGATGCACATTGTTGAAGTTCGCCAGACTCGAAGTGGCCGTGGCCTGACCGAAGATCATGATGGCGCCTTCTGCGTCGACATCGAGTCCGGTGATGCTTTCCCACCCTGCGCTCCCGATGTAGGTACCCCAGTGTCGATGCCCTGCGCTGTCGAAGGCGGCGAGAAATCCATCGGCGCTCCCGCCTTGATGCGTCTCCTGAAATACGCCGGTTGTGGTCATACCGGAGGTGCTCGTTGTTTTTCCTCCGATGATGATCCGGTTGCCGCCTGTGTACCGGATGCCACTGGCTATATCGGATTCGAGCCCGGATCCGCCGTAATATGTTGCCCAGTCGATTGTCCCGTTGTACGCGACACACGCCAGGAACATGTCCCAGTCGCCTTGCTGCGTTGTGAGAAAGGCGCCCGGTGTTGCGAGCCCCGTGGTGCTCCGGGTGGAACCGGCGACAAAAATGCGCGCACCGTCTGTTGTGATGCCGTGGCATTGATCCTCATCGGGACCGCCGATGTAGCGCCCCCAAAGCAAAGCACCGCTGGCGTTGAAAACCGCCACAGCGCCGTCGGTGCCTCCCGAATAGCCACCCCAGCTCCCACCGATTTCTATGCCCGAGCCGCTGTTTGTTCTGGCGGAGACAAGCACCCGCCCGCCGCCTCCCGGCGATACGGCTCTCGGGCTCTCGGCCCCGGGGCCTCCGTAATAGGTCGCCCACAGGCGCACACCGGCAGCACTAAACCGAAGGAGCAGTATGTCGGCGATCCCCCCCAGTGTTGTCTGATGTACACCACTCGTCGCCATGCCCGCACTCGTTGTGGAGCCAGCGGCCATGATGCCACTTCCATCGCAGGACACACTGACAAGATTATCGGATGCTGCGCCACCGACGTAGGTACTCCAAAGTCGATTCCCGGCACTGTCGAACTTTGCCATAAAACCGTCCCAGGCACCGGCGTGAACTGCCTGAAATGTGCCCGGTGTACTGATGGCCGCGAGACTTGTTGTTTCGCCAACTACAACCACGTTGTCATCGGCATCGGTATCAACCGCGCACGCTCGATCAATCAGATCACCACCGTAATAGGTCGCCCAGATAACACGCGGATCAACGGTGAGTTTGCGTTCAGCATCGTAGTCCCCGCAGTCGAGATGTATGTCCATTCCAACCACACGAGATGAAACCTGCACGGGCCGTCGTCCCGTCGGTGTGTCCTGCCAGGCAACGGGCGGTGCCTCCGACAGTTCGCCGAGTGTGCTGATCACACGCAGTCCCCCATCCGGCTCCTGCTGCAGCCGGTCCGCTCCAGACCAGAATACACGGATGTCGCCGACTGACGCGCCTGGATGCACAACCCAGTGGTATTTTATCCCGCGCGGCTCCGCGCGCAGGACGAGATCGATGCCGCGGTACACGTTCTCGTACACGACACCCGCGAAGGTGCGCACGGTCTCCGCGTCCGGTCCGGCACCCACGGTGTAATAGTGGAGCAGGTAGTCCTTTTCTTCAATCCCTCGCACACGAACGGAGGGCGATGGATCGCGGAAGCGCATGTCCACGCGTTGGTACGCGGTTATCACCGGGTGAGAATCACGGTCACTCATGGCTCTGCCCGTGGCTTCGCTGACAGGTGCATCAGGATTTTCCACGCGCGCGAACACATACTCGAAGCCGCCGCGCGTCAGGTACAAAGAAGCACCGCCGTCACGCTGGGCGAAGAGCACATCGCGGCGCGTCTTTCCGTGTTCGTCCATGATCTGACCGCGGTTCTCCTCGAAGTACGGGTCCGGACTCGTGCGGCGAAGCAGCACATCCTGTCCGGCGGCAGCGCCGGGGAACATCATCCAGGTTACAATGGCAATCAGCGCTGCGTGAGTGCTGTTTTTACCTGTGCAGTACAGCCTGCGTGCGTGTGAGATGGTACCAACAGATCCCGTCAATGCCATACGAAATCCTGGAGGAGCGAAATGTTTCGGTGGAGAAATATACGGATTTCAGTCGGAACAGATCGGGAATAAATCCACAAGACCTTGACACTCGTGGTCATTGCTCCTTATGCCAATATTGACTGGCAAATCACCACGCCGCCAATCCCTGCTCCCGCTGTCCCGCTCTCCCACTCTCCCGCTGTCCCCCTCTACCCGTCTCCCACTCTTCCCCTCTACCCCACTCCCCACTCCCTACTCCCTACTCTCCCTCCCGCCATCCCACACGCACACCGAAAGAAAGTGCGTGATACGCGCCGAGGCGCAGTGGTTCGCCGTGTTCGATTTTTCCGGGCACGAGTGTCCAGCGCACGTGGGGAGTGAGCACAAGGTGTCCCGCCGCGGGCCAGTCGACACCGGCCTCCACGGCGAAGGCGGGATGCAGCGCCTTCCGCATAGCGAGCATGCGCAGCCGGTTCGAGGTGCCATGCTGGTCGTAGACGATGCCGGCCCCCGCGCCGATGAAGAGCGCGCGGAACTGCTCGAGCGGATGCAGCCGATACGACGAAAGCACGGTCCAGCCGCGATGCCGGTACGTGTCGTACACGACGGGCGGATCTGTCTCGTTCATCGGAAACATTACGTCGACGTCGCCGCGTGTGTGCTGCAGCGTCAAGGCCACGGCGCTGTGTGGCGACAGCGCAAAGGAGGCGTCGCCTTCCAGGTCGAGCGCGTCGCGATACACGATGCCCTCAGCGGGCGCGGCCCATCCGCTATAGGAGCGGAAACCGGCGCCGAGGGATAGTGTGATGTGCTCGAGCGCCACGGCGGGAGCAGCGGCGATCGTGGCGGCACCCGGCGCCCACGGCACCGACACCGTCGCCTCGAACATGTCGTTCGGCAGCGTGGGCGGTTCTATCCCCGAGTAATTGTATATCGGCAATCGATGCCAGCTTGTCGCCACACCCACTTCCACGCTGTATCCGTCTTTTTCTACTGAAGTGGTGTACGACGCTGTGAACTGGTTGCGAAAATTGAGGGTGGGATATTCCGGTCCCACACTCGCATTGCCGACGGCCACGCCTGTTGCGAACGTCCACCCGTTTCCGAGCGCGAGTGGCCGCCACAGGAATCCGATTCCGAGATGCAACACCATGTCGCGCGGCACCGCATTCCAGTCGCTGAACAGCGCCTCCCAGGAGGGACGTGCACGATATTCGTGCCCCCGCTTGATGAGTCCCTTCGACACTTCCACTGTAAGCGGAAGCGACACGGTGCCATCGTCGACAAGCTCCGCGTCCAGACCCAAACGCAGCGAGGTCGGCGCGGGGTCCGCTTGCGCCTCGTCGATGTACACGATTTCCGGACCCATTTCCAGGATCGCCAGACCGGCCCGCAGCCGTCTGTCGAGGATGTCGGGATTGTACTGCACCCCAATGCTCATTCCGATGTGATGAGCAGTGCTGTGCAGGCCACTTTCCTGTCGATCAGCTTCTATGGTGTTTTCCAACACGCGGAAGGCCGCGCCTATCGCCACGTCTTCGCCGAGAGATGTGCCGAATCCGAGGGCGACGCCGATAATCCGTGAGTCGGCATACAGGCCGAGGTTCCCATCGCTGCCGAAATACACTTCTCCAAAGTTGTCGTCAAGTACCTCCAATCCTATAACACCCCCAAGCAGCGGCATGGGAGTCACCACCGAAGCTGTGCGGAGCACGATCGGATCGCAGCACGAGTATGTCGGCGCGCGGAACAGCGTCGCAGTGGTCCGTGTCGCGTGCGCAAACGCCGCGGGATTGTACGAGAAGCCCACCACGGGTGTCGCGCGCGCGACGCCCGACAGTCCCATGCCTGTGGACCACACCCCGCGCGGCCCGCGCAACGCCTGGTCGAAGAAACTGTCCTGCGCCCGCACCGCGCCTGCACACAGCAGCATGACACCCACACACACTCCGCACCACACAGCACGACCACGCATGGACACCCCCGCGAAAGAACTATTCACGATTTCATTATCCGAATATACGTTCCCATCTCCCGTCCGGGCAATGCACACCCTCATCCATGCACACACAATCCCCCGTAAAAAAACCATGCCGCCCTCTCGGACGGCATGGCCTCACAGAACCTACTATCTACCATCTACTAGCTACTTCACCATCAGATGTTTATCGAGGAATTTCTCCATGGCATCGTAGAACTCAAAACGATTCTCCTCGTTGCGGAACCCGTGCCCTTCGTTGTCCTTCACGATATACTGCACGTCCACGCCCTTTTTCTTCAGCGCGTTCACGATCTGATTCGATTCCTCCACGTTGACGCGGGGATCCTTGGCGCCCTGTGCGACGAGCAGCGGCGTCTTGATCTTGTCGACGAGGAATACCGGCGACACTTCCGCGAGCATGAGACTGTCGGCCTTCGGATCGCCCACCATCTCGTAGAACATCTTGCGGTACGGCTCCCAGTATGGCGGAATAGTGTTCATGAACGTGAACATGTTCGACACGCCCACGTAATCGATGGCCGCGGCGTAGAGATCGGGCGTAATGGTGATGCCCGCGAGTGTGGCGTAGCCGCCGTAGCTGCCGCCGTAGATGGCGATGCGTTTCGGATCGGCGATGCCTTCGTCGGTCAGCCATTTCACGCCATCGCTGATGTCGTCCTGCATCGTGCGGCCCCACTGCTTGAACGACTTCATCCAGAAGTCCTTGCCGTAGCCGGTGGATCCGCGGAAGTTCATCTGCAGCACTGCATAGCCGCGGTTCGCGAGGAACTGCACCTCGGGACGGAAGCCCCACACGTCGCGCGCCCACGGACCGCCGTGCGGATTCACCACGACCGGGAGATTCTTTCCGTCGGATCCCTTCGGCAGCGTGAGGTACCCGTGTATGGTGAGACCGTCGCGCGAGGTGTATTTGATGGGCTTCATTTCGGCCATCTGCGAGGCGTCGAGCCAGGGCGCACGATCAGAGAGCTTCGTGAGTGTCTTCGCCGTGGCATCGTACAGATAGAAGGCGCCGAGCGAACGGTCGCTGACGGTGCGCACGGTGTACTTCGTCTCGGCCTTGTCGTTCGAAATCAGATACACGAGCATATCGGGCGCTTCCTTCGCGATGGCATCGTACACGTCCTGCGTGTGCGCGTCAAGGATCTTCCGCTCCGATTTCCAAGTGGTGTAGGTGATCTCGGTTAGCACCTTGCGCAGACGCGAGAACCCCAGGCCCTCGGCGTCGTACTCGGGATTCTCGTACAGCACGCGGATCTCCTTGTTCGCCGCGAGATCGTACTCGACGATCGCCACTTTGTCTCTGTTCAGATTCGAGGCGGCGTAGATGTTCTTGTTGTCGAAGGTGAAGAACATCGGCGTGAAGGATTCCTTGAAATTGGTCGTGAGCACGGTCTTGAACGGACCCGTCGCGCCATCGCGGTACAATAGACTGCTGTTGACGCCGTCGGTGGCAATGGCCACACGCAGCGCGCCTGTGTGATCGGTCACCCACTGCGTGACCGAGCCCGGGTTCTCCTGCACCAGAGTGATCTCACCCGTCGCGGTGTTGACACGATACGCGTCGAATATCTGGGGATTCCGCTTGTTCATCGAGATGAGCATGTCGGTGGCGTGGTCCTCGAGCGCGTCGATCACTTCGACACGCACACCGGGGAACGGTGTGAGGTCCTTGGTCTCGGTACCCTCGCGGTCCACTGCAAAGAGGTGGAAGTTTTCATCGCCACCAAAATCCTTCACGTAGCAGAGGCGGTCGTCGCCCTTCCAGAAGTAGCTCGAGATGTCGCGATCGGTGACGGACGTGACGCGCTTCGCGTCCTTCGATCCCACCGCCTGCACAAACAGGTTCATGCGCGCTTCGTACGGCGCGGTGAAGGCGAGCCAGCCGCCGCCGGGCGAGACCTGGTAATACGATTTTTCAGGATTCTTGAAGAAGTCCCTCATCGGGATAATCGCGGCCTTCTCCTCTTTTTTCGCGCAGCCGGCGACGAGGATCAGCAGCAGCACAACAACGGTGGCTCTCGTTCTCATGGATTCATCCTTGAAGTTGTTCAGGCGGGGTGAGGAATCGACAAGATACGGATGAACACCGTCGAAAGTTGCGAAAAAAGGAAAAGCGGGTCCGGCATTGCCAAACCCGCTTCAAATACAGGGATACGAACGGATGTTTTACCGCGCCGCCTCGCCGCGCAGCATTTTTTCGTACAATTCCACTTCCGTGGTGTTGCCGATGATCAGCGGGACGCGCTGATGCAACTCCTCGGGTTCGATCTGCAGTATGCGCTTCTCGCCCGTTGTGGCTGCGCCGCCGGCCTGTTCGTAAATCATGGCCATGGGTGCGGCCTCATACAGCAGGCGAAGCTTGCCCTTGCGTGTATCGGCGTCGGCTGGATACATAAAAATGCCGCCGTACAGGAGATTGCGATGCAGATCGGCGACCATCGAGCCGATGTAACGCGACGTCGTCTTGGCGTAACGGCCTTCGCGGCTGTAGCGCACATGGTCGGCGAATTTTTTTGTGGGTTCGTCCCAATTGTGATAGTTGCTGTCGTTCGCCGAGAAACATTTGCAGACGTCCGGTATACGAATGTCCTCGTGCGACAGCACATACTCGCCGATCACCTGGTCCAGTGTGAAGCCGTGCACGCCGTGGCCCGTGGTGTACACGAACATGGTGCTTGGACCATAGATGATGTAGCCGGCGGCAACCTGGCTGTGGCCGGGCTGCAGATAGTCTTCGAGCATGGGTTCACCGTCGATGCTCATGCGGCGGTGTATCGAGAAGATGGTACCGACCGACACATTGGCGTCGATGTTCGAGGATCCGTCGAGGGGATCGAACATCACGATGTACCGGCTCTCGTGATGCGGCCGCGGAGGCAGATGCATTACATCGTCCTCCTCCTCCGAAGCCATGCCCGAGACGGAGTCCATCCATCGGAACGTATCCTTCAGCACTTCGTTGGCGATGACATCGAGCTTCTGCTGCTGTTCGCCCTGCACGTTCACGCTGCCATGCGCGCCCAGCACACCCATCAGTCCTGCACGCTGCGCCTTCGACACGATCACCTTCGACGCGAGGCCGATGCGCCGTAGCAGATTCGAGAACACGCCGCGGCTCTGCGGGTGTAGCGACTGCTCCTTGGCGATGTAACTCTCGAGTGTCTCGAAATCCTTCCATTGTGCTTCGGGCATGCTGTCGCTCCTGCTTCTGGTGTGATAGGGGCCGCGCGTGCGGCCATCTCGAATTGCGTTATGAAATGTACGAAATCGATGAATGAGTACGGCGCGTATCAGCGTTTTGGAATCGCTTCGACGTCGGGCATGCGGCCGGGTGTCCACGGCGCGTCGATGGTATCGAGCTGCCTCTCGAGCGTGGGCAGATCGCGGTCGGCCAGCCGCCGTAGCGTCTCCATGACGGTGCGCAGCTCGGCGCTCACGTGACGGTATTCCTGCTGGTTCAATCCCGTTGGCGCAGAGGTGGACGACCACTGGCTGTACACCATGTTCTGCAGGCGGCCGACGATGGATGGTGCTTCTATCAC
This sequence comes from Ignavibacteriota bacterium, assembly GCA_016218045.1. NCBI lineage: Bacteria > Pseudomonadati > Ignavibacteriota > Ignavibacteriota bacterium. The sequence goes on along the minus strand of JACRFB010000063.1, from coordinate 119,397 downwards.
GTTGCGGCGCGACTTCGCCGGATCACCGTTCAACGCGCGGCGCAGCACACGCAGCGTGCTGTCCATTGCTCCGTGCTGCGCGCGCATCGCGGCGTCGGCGCGGGTCGCCGTTTCAAGCGCACCCTTGATGTAACCGAGGCGTGTCGCCAGCTCTCCGGCGTAGCGGTCGGCGGCGAGCACAATGGCCTGCAGTGTGGCCACGTCCTTCTGGAACGACACAAGCGCGGCCCTGTCGGAGGCGGGGAGCGTGGTGTTGTTGAGTACGCGGGCGGTGAATCGGACGGGTCCCGCAAGCGGCGTCTCGAGACCGTTGTGCAGCAGCGACAGCGAGACCGCATACTCGCCGGGCGTGACAAACATGCCCGATCCCCTGTTGGCGGACGAGACGTCGCGAACGGGACTGATATCCGGATAACGCAAATCCCAACTGATACGCTGTATGCCTTTTGATGCGGCGGTCGAGAGACGACGTACGGGCGCACCCGCGGCGTCGGTGATGGTGAAGATGAACTGCGCGGGTTTTTCCTCGTCCTCTGCGCGCAACTCGTCGATGCTTGGATACCGCGGGGCGACGTTCTTCTTTGCCGCCTCCTTCTCCGCCTCCTTTCGCAGTTGTTTGCGTGTCTTCGGGACGTCCTTCACGTAATACGTGAACACCGCGCCGAAATCCGGATTGGGCGCGGTGAAAAACGTTTCGCCCTGATAGCCCTTGTACCGTGCCGTGCTCGGAATGTACATCAGCGCATCACGCACAGGGAAGATCACCGCGGCTGAGCCGAGCTGTTCCGCCGTGGCCGTGCGCAGCGCGGAGTAGTCGTCGAGCACATAGAAGCCGCGTCCGAACGATGCGAGCACGAGATCGTTCTCCCGCTTCTGCACCGCGATGTCGCGTATCGCGATGGGCGGCATTCCACCCTTCAACTGTATCCACTTCGCGCCGCCGTCGTTCGAGAAGAAGATGCCGAACTCGGTGCCTGCAAAGAGCAGGTTGGGATTGACGTGATCCTCGGCAAGGGTGTAGACAGCGCCGTTGGCGGGGAGATTCGAGGTGATGGACTTCCATGTCCTGCCCTCGTCGCTGCTGCTGTACACGTAGGGCGCGAAGTCGGCCATCTTGTGATTGTCGAACGATACGTACAGGCGGCCCGCGGTATGTTGCGACACGAGCACACACGAGACGTACGCGAGGTCGGGCACGCCCGTCACGCTCTCGACACGCCTCCAGGTAGCGCCACCGTCGGGGCTCATCTGGATCAGTCCGTCGTCCGTTCCCACAAACAGCAGGCCCTCCTTCAGTGGCGATTCCGCAAAGGAAACGATGTTGCCGTAGAAGGATGTGGACGCATTTTTGGCGACGGCTTCCGGCGGCCAGACGCGGCCCATCACGGGGAGTGAATCGCGATTTAAACGCCGCGAGAGATCCGGACTGACCGCACGCCACGACGCGCCGCGGTCGTCGCTGCGGAACACACGGTTCGCGCAGAAGTACAACCGGGAGGGATTGTGCGGACTGATAAGCAGCGGCGAATCCCAGTTCCACCGATACGGCTCTTCACCCGGCGCCGGCTGCGGCTGTATGTCGAGACGCTCGCCGCTGCGCTTGTCGAAACGGACGAGTCCGCCATACTGCGACTGCGCGTACACGATGTCGGGATTAGTGGGATCGATCTGTGATTCAAAACCGTCGCCGCCATTGGTGAGGAACCAGTCCTCGCTCATGATTCCGTCGGATTTGTTTGTCCGTGACGCGCCGCCGAGACTGAAGTTGTCCTGCGTGCCGCCGTATATGTTATAGAACGGTTCGGCATTGTCCACCGCCACGCGATAGAACTGCGTCACGGGAAGATTCGGTGCATACTTCCACGTCGCACCGCGATCGAAACTTTCGTAGATGCCGCCGTCGCCGCCCACGAGGTAATACGCGGGATCACGTGGATCGATCCACATGGCATGATCGTCGACATGCCTGTGGCGGTTCCCGAGTGCGCGCCAGTTCTTGCCGCCGTCGTCGGTGACCATGAGAATCGTGTGCAGGTAATACACGCGGTCCGCATCCTTCGGATCACACACGAGCTCCTGATAATACTGCGCGGCATCCGACACGAAGTCGTTGCGTTTCTCCCAGGTCATGCCCCTGTTAGTGCTGCGGAAGAAACCGCCCTTGCCTTCAGACGCCTCGATGGTTGCATAGACGATATCGGGATTGACCGGAGAGATCGCGAGTCCGATCCTGCCCTTGTCGCCGTCGGGAAGGCCGCTGCGCAGCGTGTCCCAGCTTGCGCCTGCGTCGGTGCTGCGGTAGATGTTGGCTTCGGGACCGCCGTTGATAAGCGTCCACACATGCCTGCGGCGCTGATAGGAGGCGGCATACAGCACCTTCGAATCGCGGGGATCCATGACAAGATCCGTCATGCCCGTGTTCTCGCTGATGGTGAGCACGGCGTTCCACGTCTTGCCGCCGTCCGTTGTTTTGTAGAGGCCGCGGTCTCCGCCCGGCCCCCACAGCGGACCTTGCGCCGCGACGTAGACCACAAGGGAATTTGTCGGATCGATGACAATCTTTCCGATGTGTTCCGATTTTTTCAGACCCATACATTTCCATGTATTGCCGCCATCGTCGGAGCGATACACACCGTCGCCGTAGGAGACACTTCGCTGGCTGTTGTTTTCACCCGTGCCCGCCCACACTGTGTGCGGGTTGTTCGGATCGATGGCGAGACAGCCGATCGAGAACGACATCTGTCCGTCAAACACCGGTTCGTAGCTCGTGCCGGCGTTTGTGGTGCGCCAGATGCCGCCGCATGCGACAGCCACAAAGTAGCGCGCGCGGTTGCCCGGATCCACGGCAAAGTCGACGATACGCCCCGAGGTCAGAGCGGGTCCGATGCCCCGGAACTTCAATCCCGTGAAGGTACCCTGCGAGAAGGGATCATCGGATTTTTTCTTCTCGTCACCCTTCTGCGCAAACGAGGCGGCGGCGAGAGCGAGCGTTATACAGCACGCAAGAATGATGCGGTCGAACATGGTTCTCATGGGAAACCCCGGGGAATGAGACAGGCGGGAGTATCGGAATGGCGTGCGCGGACGGCAGCACGGATCGGCCTAATACCGGCGTGCACCGCGAAGTGTTACAAAATCCCACTTCACACGTTTGGAAACAACCGGCTTTCCACTCACTTTTCGCGCGACGAATGAACAGCGGCGGCAAAGATACCGACAGACTTCGCGAGCAGTACGACGATTTCTATAACACGTCGGAATTCGCCTATTATCCCCGAGCAGTTTCAATGGGGGCGGTTCGCTCCATCATGGGTATCTGCGGTTTGAAAGCCGGTGCGCGGGTTCTCGATGTAGGCTGCGGCACAGGGTATTACTCCGGCCTGTTTCACGAGGCGGGCTGCACGGTGACGGGAATCGACATCAGTGCACGTGCAATCGCAATCGCGGAGCAACGCTTCCCGCAGGTCGGCTTCATCGCCGCCGATGCGCTGTCGTTTGAAACAAACGAGAGATTCGACTGCATCTTCTCGCTGGGCATGAGTGTGATGAATACACGTGATATTGAAAACGTGCGAGACTATATACGCCGAATGGTGTTGCTCCTCGCTCCGGGTGGTGTCGTCGCTTTCGTCGGCGACAGCGATCTTTCCGGCGGGCACTCGCGAACGGACTCCTGGGTCTATCATTCCTGGGCTGATATTCTGGCCATGCAGCCCGATGGCACGTGTTCGGTAGAGGGACCCTACCTCACACATTTCCGGCTCATGGCATTATTCCCTCGCTTAGCTCTGACGCGACCACTCACCACCGTGCTTCGTCTGCTGCCCGTTCGCTTCCCCCGGAAGTTCCTCTATCTCTTCAGATCCGCCTGACGTACTGATGAATATCACAACGGTGCCGTTGATAATTTCAACGGCACCGTTTTTTGTATATGTGAATATTTTCATTCGGTTTATAAATCCCCTTTGGATTCCCGATGAATTATCCAACAGTCGCTGAATTGTCAACGGTCGGGATGTAAGAAAAAAGTGTTGAAAAATGCGGAAAAAGAGACAAACGAGTCTGGTGCGCTTATTGCGGATGATTTCAACAGTTATCTGATGAGAAATTCACCACACGCACTTACACACCCTCTAGGAGCACAGTCATGGTAGCATTATTCGTCATCCTGTTTGTCGTCACCCTGTTGACGATCGATCTGGTAATTCAGATCCGCCACAAGAAGTATCCGCTGATGTCGCCCGTCCTGAAGGCGCAGGGAGCGGCGTCGGATGTGGTCCGTATGCCCAAGGGTATATTTTTCCATCCTGCGCACACGTGGGCGCGCATGAGCGGCGGCGACGATGTGGTTGTTGGTGTTGATGATTTTATTCAGAAGGCGCTCGGCACAATCGAGAACGTTACACTGCCATTCATCGGCCAGAAGGTGAATCAGGGAGATCCCGTGATCACACTGTCCCGCGGCGGACGTGCTTTGTCTCTTGTCGCCCCGGTTTCGGGCACCGTGATCGCGATCAACCGCGATGTGATCGACAACCCTGCGCTCATCGACGCGAATCCATATGATGAGGGCTGGTTGTTTTCGGTGGCGCCGGATCAGCTCGCGGCAAACCTCTCCGTGATGTCGATCGCCGAGAGTGCTGTGACGTGGATCAGGAATGAGGCGGCGCGTTTCCGCGAATTCCTCCATGCGAAGGCGATGCAGCCGGCGTTTGCAGGCGAGACCATGCTCGACGGCGGCGTCGCGGTTGCCGGTTCGCTCGAACATCTCGACACTGAAGCTCTGCACACCTTCGAACAGGAATTTCTCCGCTGAGGAAATGATGGAGGCCCCGGCTCAGCGGCCGCGGGACTCTTCCCTGTCCGCAATTCCCCTGACCACACGACGACTGATACCACCCACACAATTTCAAGGATAGTACAATGTCCTATGCCCTTCTCATCGACATCACCCAGTGCGTGGGCTGCGGCGAATGCCGTACAGCCTGCCAGAAATCGCACGGGTTCCCCGAGATCGAGGCGCGCAATCTGAACGAAAAGAATTTCACGACGCTCGAACAATACGGCGATACCTGGGTCCGCCGCATGTGCCGCCACTGCAACGAGCCCGCCTGCGGCTCGGTGTGCCCCGTCGGTGCGCTCGAAAAGACCAAGGCCGGCCCGGTGAACTACGACGCTTCGAAGTGCCTCGGCTGCCGCTATTGTATGCTCGCCTGTCCGTTCGACATTCCGAAGTACGAGTGGAGCAGCAACAATCCCCGCGTGCGTAAATGCACCATGTGTTACGACGAACGCACGTCGAAGGGACAGCCGACGGCCTGCAGCGAGGCGTGTCCCGCAGGCGCGACGCTGTTCGGGAAACGCGACGAATTGCTCGCCGAGGCGCACCGCCGCATCAGCGAGAATCCGGACAACTACGTCCATCGTATCTATGGCGAAAAGGAAATTGGCGGCATGTCCGTTCTCTTCCTCTCGAGCGTGCCTTTCGAGAAACTGGGATTCAAAACCGAAATCGGATCCGAAGCGCTTCCGCAGAAAACGTGGAATGTGCTTTCCAAACTGCCCGACGTTGTTGTGACGGCGGGAGCGGCCTTCTCCGCGATCTACTGGATCACGCATCGTCGCGAAGAAGTGAAGCGGTTCGAAGAATCCCAACGCAATAACAACAGCACGAAGTGAGGTCGTCCATGATATCCCTGAAAAAACACTTGTCCTTCTGGAAGATCCTCGGCGCATTTTTTGTGCTCGGCGGACTCGTCTCGGCCGTCATGCGTTTTGCCTTCGGGCTCGGCAAGGCCACCAATCTCTCCGATGCCGCACCGTGGGGCATCTGGATCGGTTTCGATGTTGTCACCGGAGTGGGTCTGGCCGCCGGCGGATTCACTCTGTGCGGTATTGTGTACGTGTTCAATCTGAAACGCTTCAAGGCCATCGTCCGTCCGACGGTACTGACGGCCTTCCTCGGTTATCTGCTCGTGATCGTGGGTCTCATGTTCGACCTCGGACGTCCCTGGTCGATCTGGCATGCGATCATCATGTGGAATCCTCATTCGGTCATGTTCGAAGTGGCCTGGTGTGTGATGCTCTACACCACGGTGCTTGCCCTCGAATTCAGTCCGGTGGTGCTCGAGCGCTTCAAGATGACACGCCTGCTCAAGATCATGAAGGCCATCACGATACCGCTTGTTGTCGCGGGCATCCTCCTGTCGATGCTGCACCAGTCCTCGCTTGGCAGTCTCTATCTCATCATCCCCGAGAAAATGCATCCCTTCTGGTACTCGCCGATGCTGCCGGTGTTTTTCTTCGTGTCGGCCGTCACCGTGGGCCTGGCGATGACCATTGTCGAGTCGTACCTCAGCGCGCGTGTCTTTAACAAGGCGCTCGAGACGCCATTGCTGCGAGACCTTGCCCGCGCAATGATCGGTGTCGCCACTGTGTACGTAACCATGCGTTTGATCGACATGGTGCACGGCAACAAGTTCGCGCTTCTCGACGGCTCGCTGCAAACAATCATGCTGCTCGTGGAACTCGCCCTGTTCTTCGTCCTGCCGATCGTGCTCTTCAACATCCGTGGCTTCGGGCAGACGCGTCTCGGCCTGTCGCTCTGCGCCATGTCGGTGGTGCTGGGTTTTGTCACCAACCGCCTCAACGTAGCGCTCACTTCGATTGAACCGTATTACGGTGGCGTGTATTTCCCCTCCGTCGGCGAGATTTTTGTGTCGCTTGCAGTGGTGACAGTCGGTTTCTGGGTGTTCGGCTTCGCGGTCAAACATCTCCCGATCTTCGCCGATATCTCGCACGAGGAGAAACACCAGACCGTGCGCCTCTCGGCCGCCCGTCCGGTGAAAGGCGAAGCACCGAAAGGTACGGTCGAAGTGTCCGTTTCCTGACCGCTATTATTCACCACGCTTGGATTCACACGACTCACGGGAGTAGACATGAGCGGCTCCAGGAATACCGAGGGCAAATGCGTTTGGATGGACGCGGGCATACTCACCTACAAGCTCTGCGACCGCGCATTTGACTGCGACCGATGTCCGCTGGATCACGTGCTCCGTAAGGACGACAAGCAGGGACCCGCGGCGGCCGACGCGGAAGTGGATATGCCGCTGCAGGTGCCCCTGCCTGTCCCCTGCGACGAAACAATTGTGCGGCTGCTCCGCGGCTTCACCGCCTCGCATCTGCACGAGGGATTGGCGTACTCGACGGACCATACCTGGGCGCGTTTCCACGACGTCAAACTCGCGTACCTGGGCATCACCCATCCCTTCTCTCTGTTGCTCCCGCCATCCGCCCGCATCGTGTTTCCCGCGATGAGCGAATCCGTGGAACGCGGCAGGCCGATCGCGTGGATCTACACACACACGAATGTGCTGCCCGTGTTGTCGCCGCTCACGGGAACACTGGTCCGGCAGAACAGGCAGCTCTGTGAGGATCCCGTGTTCCTGCGCACCAACACCTATGATCTCGGCTGGCTGGCTTGTATCGTTCCGTCCAAACACGACGCGGAGCGGCCGGCGATGCTACCTCCGGCCCGCGCGCGTATCGCGGAGGAGGCCGTGCTCTCGACGTTTATGCGCCGCGCAGCACGCCGTCTCGAAACGCATCTCGCCCCCGGAGGCATCTGCCTCAACGACGGCGGCGAGACAGTGTCGGCGCTCGACGAGGCCTTCGGAGAGGCCGCGTACATGGAACTTGTCCGCGGCGTGTTGTATCCGCGCTCGGCCGACGCCGAGGTGTAGGCCGCGAGGTCTCAGTAATGATCGGATACGGGCCTTCGGGCCCGTTTCCATTCGCGTCCGCCGTTGTGGACATGCGCGAGATTTGGTAGCTTGTGTCGCCCACTTTGTTCCCTTCCGGGACCTCCGATGAACATCTTCCGCTCGCTCAGTCTTCAGATCGTCACGATTCTCGTGCTCTCGCTCGCGGTCGTGCTGCTGGGGACGACGATATTCAGCATCCGCGCGCAGAGGGAAACGCTCGAGCAGACGGTGCAGGAGGCGGTGGAACGCACCAGCGAGATGACCAAGCAGGCCCTGCGGCGAAGTATGTCGGAGAACAACTCGTCGGAGCTGAGTTCCATCATCCAGGATCTCGGATCCCTGCGCGGCATCGATCACATTCGCATTTACGACAAGCGCGGGGTGATCAAGTATTCGGATTCGCTCTCTGAGATCGGGCACGTGGTGGATGTGAAGGCCGACGCCTGCATCATGTGCCACGGCGGCGGTTCCGATTTTGTGAAGACCAGTTCCGATCAGTACGCGCGCAAGTACTACGCTCCGTCGGGTCATCGCGTGCTTGGCTTCATCAACCCGATACGCAACGAGCGCGGGTGCTGGGATGCCGCCTGTCACGCCCACTCCGAAGAACAGACGGTGCTGGGTGTGCTCGACGTGCAGATGAGTCTCGAATACGCCGACAAACACATCGACGACGGTGTACTGCTGCAACTCGCCTCGGCCGTTGTGACCCTGCTCGCCGTCGCCGCGGTCTCCGCCATTTTTGTCTTTGTCGGCGTGCATCGGCCGGTGAAACAAGTGATCGCGGGCACGCGCGAAATCGCCTCCGGAAACCTGCGGCACCGCATCACGACTCGGCGTTCCGACGAGATCGGGCGTCTCGCCGAGGCCTTCAACCGTATGGCGGCTGACTTGGACGGCGCGCGCAACGAGCTGCTCGACTGGTCGAACACACTCGAGCAGAAGGTGAACCAGAAGACGCGCGAACTGCAGTCGATGCAGGAGCAGGTTCTACACATGGAAAAAATGGCGTCGCTCGGCAAGTTGAGCTCGATGATTGCACACGAGTTGAACAATCCGCTCTCGGGCATTCTGACTCTTGCGAAATTGAGCCGCAAGCGGCTCCGCGACACTGTGGACCAAGAGAAGCTGGCGCGCATCAATAGCGACCTCGACATCATCGCAGAGGAGGCGCGGCGCTGCGGAGACATCGTCCGCAACCTGCTGTTTTTTGCGCGCGCGCATCCACAGTCGCGGGCGGTCTGCAATCTGCACACGCTCATCGAGCGCTCGCTGCGCCTCGTCCAGCACCAGATCGACCTGCAGCAGATCGAGGTGCGCTACGAGCCGCCGCCCGTTTCCGTCCGCGCGTACTGCGACGAGTCGCAGTTGCAGCAGGTGCTCATCGCGCTGCTCATCAATGCGATCGAAGCCATGCCGGACGGCGGCACGTTAACCGTGGACGCCGCAACCGACGCAGGGCGCACACTGCTGCGCGTCACCGACACCGGTATCGGCATCTCGGCCGCCGATCTGCAGCGCGTCTTCGAACCGTTTTTCACCACGAAGGAAAGCGGCTTCGGCACGGGCCTCGGCCTCTCGATCGTGTACGGCATAGTCAAACAGCATGGCGGCGACATCACCGTGCAGAGCGAGCCCGGACACGGCAGTTCCTTCATCATCTCCCTTCCTGTTTCAGGCGACACAGAAAACACACACAGAGAATACCAGGCATCATGACCGATCCCCTCTCCACTTCGTCGATACACCTGCTCGTCGTTGACGACGAAGCGTCCGTCCGCGAATCCCTGGAACAATGGTTCCTCGAGGACGGCTACAGCGTACACACGGCCGAGAACGCCGCCGCCGCCCTCGACATCCTGCAGCGCGAACGAATCGATCTCGTGCTGCTGGACATCAAGATGCCCGGCATGGACGGCCTTGCGCTGCAGGAACGCATCCGGGAATTCGATACCGACATCATCATCATCATCATCACGGCGTTCGCGTCGGTCGACACCGCCGTCCGAGCCCTCAAGGCAGGCGCCTTCGATTACGTAACCAAACCGATCGACCCCGACGAGCTCTCGACGATGGTACGCAACGCGGCGCAGCAGCGACGCCTCGCGCGAGAGAATGCGCAGCTCCGCCAGACCGTCGACGCGCTGCATCATATCGACGACATCGTCGGAGCGAGCGAGGAGATGGTGAAGGTATTCGACCTCGTCCGCACCGTGGCCCCGACAAAATCGACCGTGCTGATACGCGGCGAAAGCGGCACGGGCAAGGAGTTGATCGCGCGGGCAATACACGCGAACAGCACACGGAAGTACTTCCCCATCATCCCCGTAAACTGCGGCGCTCTGTCGGAGTCGCTGCTCGAGAGCGAACTCTTCGGACATGAAAAGGGATCGTTCACGGGCGCGCAGTACAGACGCAAAGGGAAATTCGAAATGGCAAATGGCGGAACACTGTTCCTGGACGAAATCGGCACACTTGCGCCCAAGACCCAGGTGGATCTGCTGCGCGTGCTCGAATCGCATCAGTTCCAGCGCGTGGGCGGCGAGCAGACCATACACGTGGATTTCCGTCTCATCTGTGCGACCAATGCCGACCTCGAGGCGGCCGTGCGCGACGGGACGTTCAGAGAGGACCTGTACTACCGCATCAACGTGTTTGCGATCACGATACCGCCCCTGCGCGAGAGGAGGGGCGACATACCGATGCTGGCGGAACATTTTGTGCACAAGTACGCGCGGCTGATGAATCGCACCGCGAAGGAGTTTTCCGAAGGCGCCATGTCTTTGCTTACGACGTACGCGTGGCCGGGCAATGTGCGTGAACTCGAGAATGCGGTTGAGCGCGCGATGGTTGTGTCGTCGCGGCCTTTCATCGAGGAGGAGGATCTGCCCATGCATCTCTCGACGCGGGCCGCGGGCGCAGCCGGCGAGAGTCTCGCGGATGTGGAGCGCAGGCATATCGTGCAGGTGCTCTCGGAGATGAATTGGAACATCACCCGCTCCGCCGAGCGGCTGGCCATCGATCGTGTCACACTGTACAATAAGATCGAAAAGTACGGACTGAAGCGGCCGGAATAGCGGTGACGAAGGAATGACGGACATTCTGCTCATCCCGCTCGAAGCCGACCGCGACCTGTCTCTCGACGAATTCGCCGCGGATCTGGGCCAGGTGCTCGCGGCCCGTGTCACGGTCGGCGCATTGCCCGTCCCCATCCGCGAGGCATACGACGCCTCGCGCAGGCAGTACCACAGCGGACGAATCCTGCAGATGCTGCTCGACACTGCTCCACCCGGCAAGACGAAACTGCTCGGCGTCACCTCGCACGATCTTTTTCTGCCCGTGCTCACCTACATTTTCGGACAGGCGCAACTGGCCGCCCGCGCCTGCATTTTTTCCTCGTTCCGTCTGCGCAACGATCTCTACGGTCTGGCGCCGTCGTCGCATCTGCTCCGCCGCCGTTCATTCAAGGAGGCATTGCACGAACTCGGGCACACCTACGGACTGCGCCACTGCGCCGACGAACCCTGCGTCATGAACGCCTCGACCTACGTCGAGGACATCGACATCAAACCCGCGGAATTCTGTGCCTCCTGTTCCCCGGTGATACACCGCGCGGAATTCTGATAGGCGGCTCTTGACTTCCGCGCATGAATGTCGTAAGTTTTAAACAAATGATTAAACACTTCATTTAGATACAATGATCAGCATCGACCAGCGCGAATACTCCGACACCGAAAGCGCCATTTTCCTGGCGGCGCTCGACGTGTTCGGGGAACATGGAAAAAGCGGCGCGCGCATGCGTGACATAGCGCGGCGCGCGGGGATCAATCCGGCGCTGGTGCATTATTACTTCCGATCCAAGGACCGTCTGTACGAGGAGGTATTCTCGTACATGCTGCGCACACATTTTATGGTGCTCTCGGCGTCCCTGTCGAAAGAAAAGGATTTTGCGTCGCAATTGCGCGCGTTTATTTGCACCTACATGGACATGCTGGAACGCACGCCCGCGCTGGTCGGCTTCATGACACGCGAACTGTCGACCGGCGCAACGAACCTGGCGGTGCACTTCGCGCGGGTGGCGAACGATCCGGCGTTTCCTCCGCGCGCGTTTCTTCTGGCCGTCGAGCGCGCCATCCGGCGCAGGGAAATCCGGAAAGTGGATCCGATGCAGACCCTCATTACCGTACTCGGGAGCTGCGTCTATTTCTACCTCGCGATACCGCTCCTCAAGAGCATCGCCCCCGACATCGCCGGGGATCCTGCCGCCTTCGCTGCGCGCAGACGCGAACACATTTTCGACCTCGTGTATCATGGATTGTCGACACGGAGAACACACGCATGACTCGAAAACTCCTCCTCTGCTGTTGTCTCCTGTCGCTCACTGCAGCGGCGCAGCCGCGCATTGTCACGCTCGATGAAATGCAGCGCCGGGCCGCGGAATACGGGCACGGGGTGCGCATCGCCCGCGCCGGCGCCGAGAAGGCGCGCGCACAGGCCGACATGACCTCGGCCTCGCGGCTGCCGCGCCTCGACGCCTCGTTTTCGTACACACGCATCAGCGAGACCGGAAAAATCGATCTGCAGATTCCAGGCATTCCACTGCCCGTCAAAACGATATCCTTCGGCGACGGCAATGTGGCCGACGCAGCCGTCACCCTCAGCGCGCCGCTCTTCACCGGATTCCGCCTGGATGCGCACAACCGCATCGCCCGTGAAAACAGCGCGGCCGCTGCGACCGCGGCCGATGGCGCGGCCTTCGACGCTCGCTGTGCGGCGGCGCGCCTTTACTACGCGGCAGTGCAGGCCACATACGCTGCAGGCATCCTCGAGTCACAGCGCGCGCTGCTTGCGGAACTGCTGCATCTCCGCCGCGCGCTGACGGAGCAGGGTCAGGGTCTCGCCTTCGATACATTGCTCGTGTCCACACGGATACTGCAGCTCGATGTCGAGGCCACGCAGGCGCGCCACGCGCGCGCCACCGCACTTCTCTCGCTCGTGGAACTCACCGGCGCCACCGACATTGGCGGCGTGGACACGACAGACCTTTCGCCACCTTCCGCCCTCCCCTCCGCTGAAGTCCTGATAGCGATGGCCGCCGCGTCGCGCGCCGACCTGCTGGTCGCGGCGTCGGCTCAGCGCTCGGCGGAACTCGGGATCACCGCGGCCGAGTCGTCGATGTACCCGACCGTTGCGGCTGTCGCGTCGCTGCACTACGCTCGTCCGGGCGTCGATCAGATCCGGAACGAATGGATGGATTATTACACGGCCGGTGTGAAGATGGAATGGAATCTCTGGGCCTGGTCCGCCGATAAACACGCCATCGAAAAGGCGCAGCTCGAGGAGCGTGCCTCGGCCCTTCGTGTGGAGCAGGTGCGCAACCGCCTCGAAACCGGCATTCGCGCGCTCCTACTCGATCTCGACACACGCGCGGCGACCATCGGCCTCCTGGACCGGCAGATACAGCAGGAGCGCACGCGCCTCGACATCGCCCGCGCGCGGCTGCGCGAAGGCACAGCCATCCCCGCCGACGTGCTTGACGCCGAAACGGCGCTGACACGCTCTCTGCTGCAACACGCGCAAACCCGCATCGAGTATCTCCTGAAACGGATCGATCTCGTACAGGCCGTCGGCCGTGAAATCGGAGACGCACAATGACACCCCGTCGTCGCATCACCTTTCCCCGCACAGTGAGAACATTCCCCATGCGCCCATTCCTCTCTTCCCTGTTCGTCCTCGCGGTCCTGGCCGGATGCGGCGGCGGCGAGAACTCCGCGTTCGAGTACACCGGCACCGCCGAAGCGCGCATCGTACGTGTAAGCGCACAGACGGCGGGCACCATCACCTCGGTTCTGATCGACGACGGCGACGACGTGCGCGCCGATTCCGTCCTTGCCACTGTGCGTGTCGACAAACTTGAACTGCAGGCGGCGCAGGCGGGCTCCGTTCGCGAGGAACTGGCGCATCAGCGCGCGGCCCTCGACGCGCAGATCGCCGCGGCGCGCATCACGCGTGAGAATCTGCACACGCGCCTGCAGCGTCTCGAGGCGCTGCTGCGCGACAACGCGACCACGAGGCAATCCGTCGACGACGCACGCGCACAGCTCGACGGGTCCGATGCCCAAATCCGCAGCCTGCAGAAACAACACGCCGCTCTCGGTAGCAAGGAGGCGCAGACGGCCTCCACTGTCGGCCTCCTGAAGACGCAGATCGGCGAGGCGACCATCGTGGCGCCTCTCGACGGCCGTGTCCTGGTGCGATATGCGGATCCCGGCGAACTCGCCATGCCCGGCACACCCATCTGCGACATCGCCGATCTTCGCAGTATGTGGACGCGCATCTACATCGCAGAGACCGATCTCGCGTCGGTGTCCGTCGGACAGAAGGCGACCATCCGCATCGACAGCGCGTCCGATGTATCGCTGCACGGCACGGTGACCTGGATATCCGACAAGGCCGAGTTCACACCCAAGACCATCCTCACCGAGGAGACCCGCACCACGCTCGTGTTTGCGGCGAAGGTGCGGCTCGACAATCCCGATGGAAAAATCAAGATCGGCATGCCTCTGACCGTGACACTCGACATACCGTGACGCCTGCCGTTTCCATATCATCTTTGTCGAAATCTTTCGGCGCAACCGAAGCGGTGCGCGACGTCTCGCTCGAGATTCGTCCCGCGGAGTTGTTCGGACTTATCGGACCCGACGGGGCGGGCAAGACGACGACGATGCGCATCATCACTACGCTGCTTGCGCCGGATGCCGGCACTGTCACCGTGCTCGGCCACGAAACGCGCACAGGCCGCACCGAGATACGCTCGAAGATCGGCTACATGCCACAGCGCTTTTCCCTCTATCCCGATCTTTCGGTGGAACAGAATCTGGATTTTTTTGCGGACCTCTTCGGCGTACCCCAGGCGGAGTTGACAGAGAAGAAAAAGGAACTGTACCGTTTCAGCCGGCTCGATCCATTCGCGACGCGGCTGGCGGGGCGGCTGTCCGGCGGCATGAAGCAGAAGCTCGCGCTGTCCTGCGCCCTCATCCACGATCCGCTGTTGCTTGTGCTTGACGAGCCGACAACAGGCGTCGATCCCGTGTCGCGGCAGGAGCTGTGGTCCATTCTCCGCGCAATGCGCGACCGCGGTGTCACAGTGCTAGTCTCGACGCCGTACATGGATGAAGCCCTGCTCTGCGACCGCATCTCGATCATGAACGAGGGCTGCATTCTCGCCTCGGGCGCACCCGCCGAGATCATTTCATCGTATCCGTACTCGATGTACAGCGCACCACGCGAAAGAGCAGACGGAAACGCGTTCTCGTCGCTGATCAGACTCGACGATGGCGAAGGTCCGGGCATACGATCCGTCCACAGCTTCGGCGATCGTGTTCACGTGGCCACGGAACGGCCGCTCGACGGAGCGGGCCGCGCGGCAGCCGAGCGCGCGCTGAAACTGCGTGAGGGCTCGCTTGAACCCGCGGAGCCAACGCTGGAGGACGTGTTCATCCACCTTATCGAGACGGCGCCCAATGACGACTGATGTTGCTGTCGATATGCGCGAGCTCACAAAGGATTTCGGCGCGTTCCGCGCCGTGGATTCCGTGTCGCTCAGGGTGCACCGCGGCGAGGTGTTCGGATTTCTCGGTGCGAATGGCGCCGGCAAGACCACGGTGATACGGATGCTGTGCGGACTGCTCAAACCGAGCGGAGGTACCGCGCGTGTCGGAGGTTTCGACATCGCGCGCGAAGCGCGGAGTGTAAAGGCCTCGATAGGATACATGAGCCAGAAGTTCTCGCTTTATGAAGATTTGACGGTCAGAAACAACATCGAATTCTACGGGGGCGTGTACGGTTTGACACGCGCACAACTGCGAGTAAAGACAGAGGCCCTGCTGGCGGAACTTCGCCTTGAGGAACATGCCGACCGTGTGACCAATTCCCTGCCTCTCGGCTGGAAGCAGCGCCTGGCCCTGGGCACGGCGCTGCTGCATGATCCGCACATCCTGTTTCTCGACGAACCGACCGGCGGCGTCGATCCCATTTCGCGGCGCAATTTCTGGCGGCTCATTTACGAACTCGCCGCAAAGGGGACCACGGTGTTTGTCACGACGCACTACATGGACGAGGCCGAATACTGCTCGCGGCTTTCCATCATGCACGGCGGCCGTCTCATCGCGCTCGGCACTCCGGGTGAACTCAAGCGCGCGCACGGCTTCGACAGCATGCAGGACGTGTTCATGAAGCTGGTCCGCGACGAGACGGCGCGCGCCAAGTCCTCGAGGGAGGGGTGACGGAGATGCGCGGAATGCCACGTCGCCTGGTTGCGATCATGCGCAAGGAGTTGATCCACATACTCCGTGATTTCCGCTCGTTGATGATAGTGCTCCTGATGCCGGTGCTGATGATCGCCCTCTACGGTTACGGCATCACGCTCGACATGCGTAACATCGATTTTGCCGTCGTCGACGATTCGCACACGCCCGAGAGCCGCGCGCTCATCGATGCGTTCCGCCGCAACGGCTTTTTTCACTTTGCAGGGTATGCGGGTGCCGCGTCCGCGGCGGAGGAGATCTTCCGCTCGCGCAACGCAAAGATGGTGCTGGTCATTCCGCGCGACTTCGCGCAGGCCCTGCGCACAGGACCGTCCGTCAAAGTGCAGGTGCTCGTTGATGCGACCGATTCGAATGTCGGAACCTACGTCGGCACGTACGCGGCGAACGTATTTCGCCTCTTCAATCAATCGCAGGGCATCGTGCAGGCGTCGCTCGCAACGGTGGAACCAAAAATCCTCTACAATCCCGACATGAAGAGCACGCACTTTTTTGTGCCCGGACTGATCGCCCTGCTCCTCATGCTGACCAGCGCGCTGCTCACCTCCATCACCATCACGCGAGAGAAGGAATCGGGCACGATGGAGCAGATCCTCGTCTCGCCCATACACCCGGTCGAGATCATCATCGGGAAGGTTCTGCCCTATGTGCTCATCGGTATGGCCAACGGCGCTCTCATCGTGGTCTCGGCCATGGCGCTGTTCGGAACACCCGTGGTGGGCAGTCCCCTTCTTCTCCTCGTCCTGTCCGTCGTCTACATCTTTGTCGCGCTCAGTTTCGGCCTGCTCATTTCCACCATCGCCAAATCGCAGCAGATAGCGATGCTTATGACGGTGATGTCGACGATACTTCCGACCTTTCTCATGAGCGGCTTCCTCTTCCCCATCGCGAGCATGCCCGCGCCCCTGCAGCTTGTGTCGCGCGCGCTTCCCGCGACGTACTATCTGGTCATCATCCGCGGTATTATGCTGAAAGGGGTCGGTATTTCCGATATTCTACCCGAAACGCTCGCGCTCGCGGGCATAGGCGCTGGTATTCTCGCCATTGCGATCAAACGTTTCAAGGTGACATTGGATTAGGGGCGCGACGGCATGCAGCAGATACTCTACCTCGTCCAGAAGGAATTCCGCCAGATCGCGCGCGACCGCGTCATGCTGGGCCTGCTCTTTGTTGTGCCGCTGATCCAGATATTTATTCTTGGAAACGCGGTCACCACCGATGTTGTGGATCTGCGCCTCGTGATTCACGACGCCGACGACACACCCATGAGCCGACAACTCATCGAGTCGTTCGCGCACACGCGGTACTTCAAACTCGTGGGACGCGAGCAGCGCGGCGGCAGCACACTGACGGGACATATGGACCGCAGCGAGGCACAGCTCGCCCTCTCGATCCCCGAGGGCTTCCAGCGTGATGCGGTGCGCGGACGCAGCCCCGCGCTGCAGCTCATGGTCGATGGACTCGACGGCAACACCGCGGGCATTGCGCTCGCATACGCAGCCGACATATCCCGCAATTTCCAGGCACGACTTCTCGAGGCGGATCCGGGGCTTGCGCGCCGCGGCGCCGCCATTCGCGGCGCGGAGCCCGAAGCGCGGTATTGGTATAATCCAAATCTCGAGAGCAAGGTGTATATCGTTCCCGGCATCATGGCGATCATTCTCGTCATCATCACGGTATTTCTCACCAGCATGGGCATCGTGCGCGAGAAGGAAATCGGCACGCTGGAACAGTTGCTCGTCACACCCATACGCTCGTATCAGTTCATCGCGGGAAAGATCATCCCCTTCACGATTCTCGGCTTTCTCGAGATTATTCTCGCGATGGTGTTTGTCTGGCTGATCTTCGACATCAGTGTCGCCGGAAGCATCCCGCTGCTGCTCGCCGAATCGGCCCTGTTTCTCCTCACGACGCTCGGTCTCGGCATCCTGATTTCCACCGTCGCCGAATCGCAGCAGCAGGCCCTGTTCGTCGCGTGGTTCTTCATGATATTTGCCATGCTGCTGTCGGGATTTTTTATCCCCATCGCTAACATGCCCGACGCGATTCAAACGATCACCTACGCCAACCCGGTGCGCTACTATCTGACGGTGCTGCGTGAAATCTATCTCAAGGGCAGCGGCCCGGCGGAATTGTGGAAGGAGACGGCGTCGCTCGCGGCGTTCGGCGTGTGTATGTTCGGCGCGGCGGTGTGGCGCTTCCGTCGCGCGCACGGCTGAGAAAACAACACACATTTCGACGCGCAGTTGACTCTTGGGGAGAATCCGAGTACTTTATCGGCGATTCTCATGCGTACTTGCGCCGGGTAATACACTCCCGCATCCTCCACTGTTTTCCAACCGATACGGAATACGCCATGCTGTATTATTGGTGGTTCGCCGCCGCCGTACTGTTCTTCATCCTCGAGATCGTCACACCCGGCTTTGTCCTGTTATGGTTTGGCGTCGGCGCGCTACTGGCAGGCCTGCTCGATCTCGCGGGTGTTCACAATCCCCTGATTCAAACCCTCGTTTTTGTGGTCGTGTCCATCGTGCTCGTCTTCCTCTCGCGCACGGTCTTCAAAAACGTGTTCATGCGCGCCTCGCCGGGCGCGGATCTGAAAACCAACGCCGACGCCATGCTTGGGCGCGCGGGCATCGTGACCGAAACCATCGACAATGAACACAGTCTCGGGCGTGTGTTGGTTGACGGTCAGGACTGGGCCGCCCGCTCCGCCGACGGCTCCGTCATCGAAGTCTCGGCCCGCGTCACGGTGCAGAGTCTCGACGGCGCAAAGTTCATCGTCGCGCGCACGTGAGCGCACACCCTTCCCCGCCTATCCCGTCCCGCATCTCATTCGCAACCCGGAATTTTCTCACGGAGGAATCATGGAAGCCGCCACCGTCATCATCGTGATTGTTGTCTTCTTCGCCTTCATCGTGGCGTTGAGCAGCATCAAGATGGTCAGCCAGGCCTCGGTCAAGATCATCGAGCGCCTCGGGAAATATCACAAGACCGCGATCTCCGGTCTGAACATCATCGTGCCCTTCATCGACAGCGTGCGCGCGACACTCGACCTTCGCGAACAGCTCACCGACATCGAACCGCAGCCGGTGATCACGCGCGACAACGTGACGATGGAAGTGGACTGCATCGTGTACTGGCAGATCATCGATCCCGTCAAAGCCGTGTACGAAATTTCGACACTGCAACGCGGTATTCAGCAGCTCACGCTCAGCGCCCTGCGCGCCGTCATCGGCGAGATGGATCTCGACCACACGCTCGCGGGCCGCGAAGTGATCAACACCAAGCTCCGCGCATCCCTCGACAGCGCCACCGACAAGTGGGGCGTCAAAGTCATGCGCATCGAACTGCGCAACATTCTGCCGCCAGAAGATATCCGCCTCACCATGGAAAAGCAGATGACCGCCGAACGGAACCGCCGCGCCGCCATCCTGCAGGCCGAAGGCGAGAAGTCGTCGGCCATCCTTCGTGCCGAGGGCGAGAAGCAGTCGGCCATCGTGTCGGCCGAGGGGCAGAAGCAGTCCGCCATCCTGCAGGCCGAGGGTCAGGCAGAGGCGCGTATGCGTGTCGCGAATGCCGAGGCGCAGGCAATTTCTCTCGTCACCGAATCGCTGAAAGTGACGGTGGGCGGTGATCCGTCGAGCTACCTCATCGCGATGAAATACCTCGAGTCGCTCAAGGATATCGCAAATGGTGCCCAGAAAGTCGTGTTTCTGCCGTATGAAGCGTCCGGTGTCATGGGATCGCTTGGAGGCATCAAGGAAATGCTCTCGCATGTGGGTGTGAAATAAACAGCGGTTTTTCAACGAAAAAGGTCCGCTTCTGCGGACCTTTTCTTTTTCGTCTCATTCTCGCAGATTACGAAGTCACGGATTCCAGAACTTTTTACCGGCTGTCCCGTAGTACCAGGATTCCCCGGGAACAACACACCCACTTGATCCGTCTAATGCCCAACGACGTGGATACACAGACTCCTTCCATTCACTCTGCGCCGCAGCGGACGTCTGCGCGCGAAGCGATCGGCGGACTTTCCGACGATGCGCTTGTTACCATGTTTCAGGCGGGTGACGAGGAGGTATTCCGTGTCATTGTGGAACGGTACAAAGAACGGATCAGGAACGTGACTGCGAATATTCTTCAGGATCGGGATCTAGTGGACGATGTGTCGCAGGAGGTCTTCATCAAGGCCTACGAGAATCTGCGGGGCTTCCGATTCGAATCGTCCCTTTACACATGGCTGTACCGCATAGCGGTAAACCGCTGCCGCGACGAACTGCGTCGAAAAAAAATGCGCCGTTTCTTTTCGCTGCACGGCCTGCTCGAAACAAACGACCGCGAGCTACTGCGGCACACCTCCGTTGCGCCGGCCGACACCGGCAACCGCGAGATACTCGAGGCGGCGCTCGCGCGTCTGCCTGAAAAATTCCGTATCGCGCTGGTGCTCCGCGATGTGGACGGACTGCACTACGAGGAGATGGCGGAAGTGCTTCAGTGCGAGTTGGGCACCGTGAAATCGCGCATCGCCCGTGGTCGCGCACTCCTGCGTGAAGTGCTGCTTCCTTCGGCGGCGGATCTCGATCTTGTTCCCGCCGGCGAGCGGGCTGCGGGGGTGGCACGATGAAACCCGGTGACGACATGAACCTCGACACTCCGCGAAGCGGATCCGGTCCTCTTCCCGAAAACGACGACACGATGCGGACTGCCGGTGCATCAGCGATCGGCACCGGCACGGATCCGGAACAGAATGATCCCGGCTTCATACTGCGCCGCATGCCTGCCATTATGGAAGACCCGACCTTCTGGCCTCGTCTCCGCGAAAACATCGAGGTGCGGAAGGAACGCGGCACAGAACTTTTCCCCGACATTCCTCTCCGTTTCCGGGCCGCATTTTCCGTCGCCGTCCTGGCGCTCGTCCTGGCGGGCGGAGCATGGGCATACTGGAACCGCGATACCATCGCCGGATATCTCTCGCGCAAAGGCGAGGAAGTGCAGCTCGCGTATCAGGAGACCATGGGCGGTGAATGGATAATGCCGCTGTTCGAAAAGACCGACAAGGACCGCGTCCTGCAATTCGCAATGTACGGCACGCTGCCGCTCGACGAGCAGCAGTCCTCCGTGCTCCGCATCGAGCAGGATTCATCGCGCGCCTACCGTATCGAACTCGGAAAGAACGATCGCGCCATGTCGCCTCGTATCACGGTCGAGGATCTGTATCGCGAGGTGCGCGCCACTCCGACGCAGCAGCGCATCATGGATTCCGTGCTCCTGCTCGCGCAACAGCGCCTCGAATCCGTCGTGCTCATGGGACGTGAACGTGATGTGGCGATCGATCCGTCCGTGACGCATCTCCATGCAACGATACTCGGCACGCTGGCCTCGTCCCTCGAACCCGCGCAGCGCATCCGGCTCGATCGCTTCCTCCGCACACGGGATGCCGCGTACAGTATCGAGGAAACAGCGGCAGTACCGCCGCCGCCGCCGGCCGAGCTGTACAGCCGCATCCGCGTCGAAGGGCAGCCGCAGCAGTTCGTGTATCTCCGTGACGCCGCGGTGGAACTCGTTCCGCTGACGGTGGATCTCGACAGTCTGCGCGAAACGATGCTTGCGACACCGCAGCCCATCCCCTCGATCACGACACGTTTCGAGGACGTGCGCCGCAGATACGCGCGCGAACTGCAGAACTCGGTCACGCTGCAGCGTGTGACGAACATCTCACGCAGCGAGGATGTGGCGCGGTTCGTCGAACGCAGCGCGCGCGAGTATGCCGCCACGGGACGCGAGTACGAAAAGAGTCTCCATCTGATCGAGGAATCGTTGAGCGAGGTCGAGCAAGACCTGCATGTGGTTGTCCGCGGCGTTGTTGCAACACCCGATGAAAACGGACTGACGCTCTATATCGACCGCACGCCGACCACCCGTCAGGACACACGTGTGGTGGTGCGAGCCAGAAGCCCGCGTCCTCCTGCGACGCCACGCCCCGACGCCTCTCTGCCCTCCCGTCGCATGCAGATACGTGTGATGCACGACGGGAACGGAAGTGTGAATATCGACATGGATGTCGACTCGCTCGTCGAGAAATCGCTCGAAGCAATTCCGGGTTTCAAGTTCCAGTGGAACGGATCGACCGAGGCGCCGCTGCCGCCCGGCGTCCGTTTCGACACCAGCATCGAGATTCATCGCAACCACAGCTTCCCGCCCGCGCCTCCCGGCACACGCGAGGAACGCCGCATCATCGTGCGTTCGCCGCGCGCAAACCCCGAGGGCACGTGGGTCACCGACAGTCTGTCTATTACTGACCCACCTGTCCGAATATTCCGTCCCGCGGAACGCGACGGTCGGTGATCAGGCGCCGGTCTTTCTGCGAAGCCGGATGACACACTCGATGTGGTACGTGTGGGGGAACATGTCGACGGGCGCGATCGCCTCCACCGTGTAGCCGCCCGCGGCCAGCACGGCGCAATCGCGCGCTGCCGTGGCCGGATTGCAGCTCACGTACACGAGGCGTTCGGTGTCGAGCCGCGCGAGTGCCGCCGCGACGTCGGGATGCAGGCCCGAACGCGGCGGATCGAGAATGACGACGTCGGGCGCCGCCTCGCGTCCGGTATCCTGGATGAAGGCGCGCAGATCCGCCGCGATAAAACGTGTGTTCTGCCGGCCATTGCGCGCGGCATTGTCGATAGCGTCGCGCACGGCCGCCTCGTTCATCTCCACGCCAAGAACCGACCGCACACGCGGCGCGATGAAAAGACTGATGGTGCCCGCACCGCAGTACAGATCCCACACGTCGTCTTCCGGACGCAGGTCGGCAAAGTCCGCCGCGCAGGCGTAGAGCCGTTCGGCCTGTCGCGTGTTGCTCTGGAAGAACGAGGACGGGGAAATGAAGTAGGTGCAATCGCCGAGACGTTCCGTGATGCGGCCGTCCCCGAAATACACCTGTTCGCGATCGGCGATGGCAACCGAGGATTTTCTGTTCGTCACGCCATGCACAAATGTTGTGACACCGAATTCCGGCGCGGCTAGGATACGGGCCAGCTCGGCGGCGAGATCCTCGTTCGCACCCGACGTCACGAGGAACACCATGCGCTGTCCGGTGTTCTTCGCCTCGCGGATCACGAGATGGCGCAGGTCGCCCGAATGTGTCTCGGTGGAAAACGCGCGGATGCCGTGCGCACGATAGTGGGACCGTGTTGCCGCGAGGATGCTGTTGCTCTCGGGCGACTGCAGATGGCACGCGTCGATGTGCAGAATTTTATCATAACGCCCGGGCACGTGCAGGCCGACGGCGAACGGCTCCGACGGTGTGTCCTGCTCGCGGTCGACGGCGAGCAGCCAGCGCTTCTCCCCGAAGGAATACTCCATCTTATTCCGGTAGTACCAGACGTCCTCCGCCTCGAGCGTCGCGCGCACATCCAAGTTTTGAAATCCTCCTATGCGCTCGAATGCGTCGGCGACATGTGTGCGCTTCCATGCGGCTTGCGCCTCGTAACGCATATGCTGCCAACTGCAGCCGCCGCACACACCAAAGTGCGCGCAGCGCGGATCAACACGCTCGGGCGAGGGACGCAGAATTTCGACGGCCCGCGCTTCGACAAACTGCTTCTTCGCGCGGAACACACGCGCCCTGACCCTGTCGCCGGGCACCGCGCCCTCGACGAACACCACCAGTCCGTGAGCCCGCCCCACGGCGCGCCCCTCGAACGCGGCGCGATCCACATCGAGCTCGAGTATGTCGCCGTATTGAAAATTCACCGGCGCTTCCGCACCGTCCTGTTCCTCTGTGCCGGATTTATCGGGATTCATGCGAGGGCCTGTAACGGTTCATCCCCGCGTACACTTCGGTCATGAACACCTTGAGCACACCGACGGCGGGCACCGCAAACAGCATCCCGATGATGCCGAACAACTGTCCGCCAATGAGGAGCGCGAAAATGATTATGAGCGGATGCAGCCGCACGCTGGCGGATATCGTGAGCGGTTGCACGATGGCATCGTCGATGAGACGTATCAGTGAAAACACGAGAATGATGATGGGAACCTGCTCGAAATCGCCACGGGACATGACGGATATCACCATCGCGATACATCCCGCGGTGGGCGGACCCAGATACGGCACGAGATTCGCCGCCGCCGCGATAAGTCCCACGAGGAAAAAGGATGGCAGGTCGATGAGCCAGAGCGCAAACGTTGTGAGGACGCCGATGGCGAGCGCATCGAGCAGAATTCCGCGCAGATACGCGCCCAGTGACCACTCGATCTTGTGCAGCACATTCAGCGTCACTTCAAAAAAACGGTTCGGGACGAGTTCCACAAACACGCGTTTTAACGAACGCGAATCCTTGAGCAGAAAGAAGGTGGATATCAGCATCATGACGAGGAACAGCACGATGCCAACCACGCCCGATGCGATACCGATGAGATTGTCGAACAGGACGCCGACCCACTCCTCCACCTTCGGCGCCACATGCAGGCGGCGCACGCCGAGGACCGAGAGCTGACGACTGAGGAACACCTCCATGTCGCGCACGCCGCGGCGCAACTGACCCACGGTGATGATTTCCTGCAGACGCGAGACTTCCTCGTACAGAAACGGTGCCAGCACGTACAGCAATGTCGTGACACCGCCAAAAAAGAGAACAAACACCACCACAGCGGACAGTGTGCGCGGTATGCCCTGCCGCTCGCACCAGCTCACCGCGGGCGACAAGATAAAGGCGAAAAGCAGCGAGAGCAGAAAGAGCGCCACGATGGCGCCGATCGTGAACACGGTGTACATCACCGCGGCCCCCAAGGCGAGGAGCAGGAGAAGGACGAGGACCTTCGTGTTTGCGGACACTGCGGTCTCCTACTGCCCGAACTCTGCGAGCCGGTCGTGCAACACGCGGTTGTCGACGGTCGCGTGCTGCAGACGTTCCGCGAGGATGCGCGCAAGCTGCATCACGACGACGATGCCGAGCCGGGGCTGCGTCTCGAGCAGCGACAGCAGGTCCGGTTGTGAGAACGCGATGAGTTTGGTGTCGCGGACGGTCCGCGCCGTCGCGCTGCGCGGTTGATCCACAAGCAGGCTGATCTCACCGAAAAAGTCACCGTCGTGCAACCGCGCGATTTCCTGTTCGGACTTGCCAGCATGCATCACCACTTCCCCACTTTCGATGATGTACATCGCGGAGCCGCTGTCCCCCTCTTGAAACACCTTCTCTCCCTCCAGATAGTTCCGGCGGTGCAGGATCCGTTCCACCAGTCGAAGCTGCCGCTGCGACAGCGACTCGAAGATGGGCAGGCGTTTGAGAAGGGCGAATATGTCGTCCTTCTCGCGCGGCCGGAAATAATTCTCCCAAAGAAACTGTGCGCTCATGCTGTCCCCCATCGCGGAATGCGACTATGTATCATGGCGTCTCCTTCTTCCATGTGCTACCTCCTTTGCCGTCTTCCACCACGATGCCGAGTTCCTTGAGGCCGTCGCGGATGTAATCGGCGAGGGCCCATTGTTTTTCGGCGCGCACTTTCGCACGGATGCCGAGGATAAGCTCCATGAGGCCGTGTACGTCTCCCGATCCGTCGGCCGTCACGTCGTCGCTCGGCAGTATGCCGAATACATCCCCCGCTGTTCGCGTCAGGAAATCGCTGCAGGCCTGCTGCGCCTCGCGCGACATGCCCTCGGCGTCATGCAACACGGCGTTCGCCTCGCGCGCAAAATCGAAGATGACGGCGAGGCCCGCGGGTGTGTTGAAATCGTTGTCGACCGCTTCGATGAAACGTTCCTCGTAGGGACCGATGGCGCATTCGCCGCTGCCGTCGGGCGCATTCCGCAGCGCCGCATACAGGGTGTGGAGCCGGGCCAGGCCGGTCCGCGCGGCGTCGAGACCCTCCTGCGTGAAATTCAACGGACTGCGATACTGCGTCTGGAGATAGAAGAAACGCACGGTCGTGGCCGGGTACTTCTGCAGGATCTCGCGGGTGGTGAAGAAATTCCCGAGCGACTTCGACATCTTTTCGTTGTCGATGTTCAGAAAGCCGAAGTGAATCCATGTGTGCGCCAGCGGCACATGGGTCAATGCCTCGCTCTGAGCGATCTCGTTTTCGTGATGCGGAAAGATCAGGTCGTTGCCACCGGCGTGGATGTCGAAGGATGGACCGAGATGCTGCATCGACATCACCGAACACTCGATGTGCCAGCCGGGCCGCCCTTTGCCCCAAGGCGAATCCCACCAGGGTTCGCCCGGCTTCGCGGTTTTCCACAGCGCAAAATCGGCGGGATTTTCCTTGCGCGTATCCGCCTCGACCCGTGCTCCCGCTATGAGATCCTCGAGTTTCTTGCCGCTTAATTTTCCGTATCCGGGAAACGCGCTGACACGGAAATACACGTCTCCTTCGCATTCATAGGCCGAGCCCGTGTCGATAAGACTCTGTATGTGAGTGATGATCGCGCCGACGTTGTCGGTCGCGCGCGGATGCACGTCGGCTGGTCGTATGCCGATCGCGGCACAATCCTCGAGAAACGCCGCGGCATACTCGTCCGACACCTGCGACGCGGCGACCGAGCGCTCGATCGACCGCGCGATGATGCGGTCGTCGATATCGGTGATGTTCATCACGTAGGTAACATGATACCCGCGGTACTGGAGATACCTGCGGATGACATCCGACATCACGAAGGTGCGCGCATTGCCGATGTGGAAGTAGTCGTACACGGTGGGACCGCAGGTGTACATGCGCACCTCACCGTCCACCATGGGTCTGAAGGATTCGAGTTTCCGTGTGAGGGTGTTGTAAACGGTGATGGGCATGGTCTGTTATCCGGTTCGAAAATCCGCGAGCAGATCGCGCGCGGTGCGCTCCGCCGCTGGGGTGACATGGTCGCCGCTGATAAGGCGCGCGATTTCGTGTTCGCGCTCCGACGTCTCGAGCCGGCGCACGTGAGTGGATGTGCGCGCTCCGTGCACCACCTTCTCGACAACTAGATGCCCGGCACCTGCGGCCGCTATTTGCGGCAGATGCGTGATGGCGAGGATCTGGTGACGGCGCGCAAGGTCGTGCATCGCGCGGCCGACCTTGTGGGCCACCGCGCCGCTGACTCCCGTGTCGATCTCGTCGAACACCATGACGGGCACGGGCGATCGGCCTGCAAAAAGCGACTTCATCGCGAGCATGATGCGGGAGACTTCGCCGCCGGACGCAACCTTTGCGAGCGGGCGCACATCCTCGCCGACATTCGCGGAGAGATAGAATTCGGCGGCATCGGCGCCGTCGGGACGCGCCTGCACGCGGCGTCCGTTGTACTCGAGAAAGGGTTCCGTATCGGCGGCGCGTTGTTCGATGCGCGTCTCGAAACGTGCGCGTTGTATGCCCAGGTCCTTGAGGGCGCGGGCGACATCCTTGCCGAGTGTGCCCGCAGCGCGGGTGCGCGCCGCGGTCAGGGCCTCCGCCTTCTCCGATGCGTCAGCGCGCTGCGTGCGCAACTGCGCTTGAAGTGTCTCGATCGTCGCATCGATGTTCTCGAGACTGTCACGCTCGCGGCGCAACTCGTCGCGTTTGTCCAGCAATTCCGGCAGCGTGCAACGGTATTTCCGTTTGAGTGACAGCAGTTCCGCGAGCCGTGTGCGCAGCGCCTCACAGCGGGCAGGACTGAAGTCGATCGTCTCGGTGTACGTGCGCAGTGTGCGCACCGTCTCGTCGATGCCCGCTGCGGCGGAGGAGAGTTCGTGCTCGAGGGAGGCGAGCGCGGGATCTATGCCGGTCAGGTCCGCAAGATCACGCCGCGCGCGCCCGAGTTGGTCGGTTGCGTTCTGTTCGCCGTCGAAGAGCACGCCGAGTATGTTGTTGCCAAGAGTCGCGATTTTTTCCGCGTGCTCGGCGATGCGCAACTCGCGTTCGATGTCGTCATCCTCGCCGGATTGAGGATCGACCGCTCCGATTTCACGCAGGTGCATGTCGAGCACGGCGCGGCGTTCCTCGAGTCGTTCGCGATCGCGATATGCCTTCTCCAGATCCTTTGCGGCGGAGGACAGCGCGGAGTAGGCCTCCTCATAGGTCTCGAGCAGCGGCGCATGCCCGCCGAACGCGTCGAGCAGCGTGAGATGGGCTTCGGGCCGAAGCAGGGATTGATGCTCGTGCTGTCCGTGTATGTCGACGAGGCGGTCTCCGACGCTTTTGAGCTGGCTGACGGTCACCGGCGAGTCGTTGATGAAACAGCGGCTGCTTCCCTTCGCGGCCACCTCGCGGCGCAGTATCAGCGGATCCTGCCATTCAACTCCGAGCGCTGCGAGATCTGCCTCGAGCCAGCGCAGATCGGCCGCGTGAAATTCGGCTTCGATAACGGCTTTTGCCGCGCCGTCCCTCACAGAATCGGCATCGGCTCTTTCTCCGAGTGCCAGACCGAGTGCGTCCACCACGATGGACTTCCCCGCGCCTGTCTCCCCTGTGATCACGGTGAGTCCGTGCCCCAGTTCGATGCGGAGTTCCTCGATGAGTGCGAAGTGTTTTATCGTGAGTGCGGCGATCATTTCTGTGCGGACGGAATCATCTTTTCAAATTAGAGGATTCAGGCACGATGATCAAGACACGGACGCGTCTTCCCCGAGCTCGCTCCAGAATTTGAATGTGGGTATGTCGCGCGAGAGTCCGTGCAAAAACGCCAGGCGGAGAAACTCGGTCATGCCCTCGAGGGCGTCCTCGTCGAGTGTGTACCGATAGTGACCCGGCACGAGGTGCATCAGGTCACCGAGCGCCTGGTCCTTCATCCGCCCTTCGAGCAGGTCCAACGACTGCCTGTCGGCCGTTGCCGCGGCGCGGACCAGCGCGTCCGCCTCAGGTTGAGTAACGAGATGATTCCACGCGGCCGCCACGGCGCGTGGGAACGGGAGTTCGGTGAAATCGTACCACTC
The DNA here is from genome assembly GCA_016218045.1 of Ignavibacteriota bacterium. Lineage (NCBI taxonomy): Bacteria > Pseudomonadati > Ignavibacteriota > Ignavibacteriota bacterium. The sequence goes on along the minus strand of JACRFB010000063.1, from coordinate 90,426 downwards.
GTCCACGATGTCGATCGTTGCGCGGCCTTCCGCGCGCGCCACAGCGTCGCTGCCCGTCACGAGCACCGCGTCGCACAGGCGCAGCGCGTCGTCGATCGGGCCGTCGTACTGGCGAAGCACAGGACTCATGTCGAATTTTTCGCGCAGTACAACCGAGGCAAGAATGGAGTCGGGATCGTCGAGCGCGCGCACGCCGATGCTCGAGAAGTCACGCAGACCGGGATTAAAAACGAGCAGCGAATCACCCGTGGGTCCCACCGCAAAAATTCCAGCCCTCTCGATGAGCGACAGCTCCGCGGTGTTCCGACCCGCCACCAGCGGATGCACGAGCCCCATTGTCACCTGCTGCTCGAGGAGTTGCCATGCGGCATCCGCGGCTGGTACACAGGCGATCGCGGGCGCTCCGCCCGACATCTCACGCGCAAGCGCGTCCAACAGAGGACCGTTCCAGGAATCAAGCGTCGCTGCGATCATCGCGATGGCTCCGTCAGAAAAACGAGAGACATGCCGTGGCATGTCTCTCGATCCCTGGCGACAATGAGTGTCAGGTGGTCTTTGCGCGGACCTGCTTCGCGGCCAGCGTGCGCAGATAGAAGAGTTTCGCGCGACGGACGTTGCCCGAGCGCACTTTCACGATCTTTGCGATCGACGGCGAGTGGAGCGGGAAGATACGCTCGACGCCGACACCGTCGGAAATCTTGCGGACGGTGAAGGTCTTTTTCAAGCCCTCGCCACGGATCGCGATCACGATGCCCTGATATTCCTGGATACGTTCCTTGTCGCCTTCGACGACGCGGACGTGGACGTTGAGGATATCGCCGGGATGAAACGCCGGTATATCCGTCTTCATCAGCGACTGTTCAAGCAAATCGATTTTGTTCATTGTGCCTCCTGTTTCTGTCTAATCTGTACAAAGATAATAAATTCCTGCGACTCTGGAAGTTCATCCGCGCGGGGATGTGGAATCACCGAGCAGATCCGGCCGGCGTTCGCGCGTCAGGCGTTGGGCCTGCTCCTCGCGCCAGCGCGCGATCTCGCGATGATTGCCGGAGAGAAGCGGCTCGGGAACATCGAGCCCGCGGTACGAGGGCGGCCGTGTGTATTGCGGCGCCGCGAGAATACCGTCCATGAACGAGTCCGACAACATCGATTCTCCGTCGCCGATGGCGCCCGGCAGGAGTCGTGTCACCGAATCCACAATCACCATGGCGGCCAGCTCTCCGCCTGTGAGCACATAATCCCCGATCGAGAGTTCCTTGGTGACGAGCTGCGCGCGCACACGCTCGTCCACACCCTTGTAATGTCCGCAGATGATGGCGATCGCGCCAGTCATCGATAGCGCGTTCGCTTCGGCCTGGCTGTACATGCCTCCCGCGGGGGTGGTGAGTATCACCTCGTCATACGTCCTCTCGGCGCGTAGCGCATCCATACATTCGAAGATGGGCTCGGGTTTGAGCACCATGCCGGCACCGCCGCCGTATGGAGAGTCGTCGATGCTGCGGTGTTTATCGTGCGCGTAATTCCGCAGGTCGTGCACCACGATGTCGACGATGCCCGCTGCGCTCGCGCGCTTGAGAATGCTTTCCGTGAGCGGACCCACAAAAAGCGACGGGAAGCCGGTGAGAATATCAATCCTCATCGGCGTCCTCGAACAGGCCCGGAACATCGTTCACCGTCACGCGTTTTGCGGCCGTGTCGACCGACTCGATGATGGCCGGTACGGCCGGCAGCAGCACCTCGCGGCCCTCGAAGCGCACGAGGTAGAGATCCTGCGCGGGGCGCAGAAACACATCGACGATTTCGCCGCGCGGCACACCTTCGGTGCTTACCACGGCGCAACCGACAAGTTCATGCACCCAGATGCGTCCCTCCGGCGGCGGCAGCATTTCGTTCGCGGGGATGAAAAGATTCTCGCCCATATGCCGCTCGGCATCGTTGCGTGTGTTGATGCCCTCGAGAAAGAGCACCACGTCCTTTCCCCGGTCGATGCTCCGCGTCACCGCCCTCTCCGACACGGAGTCGTCCGACGATCCGAGCAACACCTTTTTCAGCGTCGTGAAACGCCGGGGATGGTCGGAGTATGATTGAACGCGCAGTCCGCCGGCAACGCCGTGGACTGCAACGATCTTTCCGATGAGACAGAGATCCATGCTGCGAGCCGCGTGTGCACAGACGCGCGGCCGACCGCGGGGCGGGTCGGTCGCGAGCTGCTGCGAGATACGTTTCTGGTAGCTGTTTACGCCGCGGGAGCGCTTTCGGGTGCGGCTGCGGCAGCGGCCTTCTTCTGCGCGCGGCGCTCTTTCTTCGACGCCTTGCCCGCCTCGCGCTGCTCTTTGGCCTGGCGCCATGCCGCCATTTCCGTCGCGATTTCCTCGGGCGACTTGCCCTTGCGCTGGAGATGGATGCGAAGCATCACGCCCTGGCTGCTGAGAATGCTGCGGACGGTGTCGGTCGGCTGCGCGCCGACGCCGAGCCAGTACTGGATGCGCTCCTCGTCGACCGACACAAACGCCGGGCTGCGGAAGGGCTCGTAATGGCCGAGGGCCTCGATGAAACGTCCGTCACGCGGGAACCGCGAATCGGCCGCCACGATTTTGAACACGGGAAGTTTTTTCCTTCCCCTGCGCTGCAAACGAATTTTTACCACGTGGTTGAACCTCCGAAATAAATGAAGATAATTAGATCCGATTACGAAAATTTTTGATTCATGAGACCGCGCGCAAACTGGCGGGCGCCGCCCTTTGTCAGTCGCTTCATCAGCTTCTGCATTTCCTCGAACTGTTTCAGCAGTCGGTTGACATCCTGGATGGTGGTGCCGCTTCCACCGGCGATGCGCTTGCGGCGGCTGCCATTGATAATCGCGGGTTTCCGGCGCTCCTCGGGGGTCATCGACAGGATGATCGCCTCGATGCGCGTAAAGGCGCGGTCGTCGACATCGACGCCTTTGAGCGCCTTCCCCATGCCTGGGATCATCTCGAGAATCGAGGTCAACGGACCCATTTTTTTCAGGGACTGAAGCTGCGCGTAGAAATCCTCCAGCGTGAACTGGTTCTTGCGCATTTTCTGTTCGAGTTTCGCGGCCTCGTCTTCGTCGAACTGCTCCTGCGCCTTCTCCGCAAGGGTGACAATGTCGCCCATGCCGAGTATGCGTGAGGCCATGCGGTCCGGATAAAACGGCTCGAGGGCGTCGAGTTTTTCGCCGATGCTCACGAACTTGATCGGCGTGTCGACCACGCGGCGTATCGACAGCGCGGCGCCTCCGCGTGTGTCGCCGTCGAGCTTCGTCAAAACCACACCGTCGAAAAGAAGACGGTCGTGGAAGGCCTTCGCGGTGTTCACCGCGTCCTGTCCTGTCATCGAATCGACAACAAACAGGATCTCGGTCGGTTTCACCGAGCGCTTGATGTCGGCGACTTCCTGCATCATCACTTCGTCGATGCTGAGCCGGCCGGCGGTGTCGATGATGATCGTGTCGCGCAGATTTTTGCGCGCGTGGTCGAGGGACTCCTCGGCGATGCGCAGCGGCGTGCGCTCGTCGCCCGAGTACACGGGTACGTCGATGCTCTCAGCGAGCAGCTTCAACTGGCCGATGGCAGCGGGACGGTACACGTCGGCCGCAACCAGCAGCGGATGTCGGCCCTTCTCCTTCAGATGCCGCGCGAGTTTCGCCGCAAAGGTCGTTTTACCCGAACCCTGAAGGCCGGCGATCATGATGATGGTCGGACCCGACTTCGCCATTGCGAGTTCGGTGCGGTCGGCCCCCATCAACGCGATCAATTCGTCGTTGATGATCTTGACGATCTGCTGACCAGGGGTCAGGCTTTTCAACACGTCCTGGCCGAGCGCCTTGTCCTTCACCGCCTCGATGAAGTCCTTCACCACCTGGAAGTTGACGTCGGCGTCGAGCAGAGCGCGGCGCACTTCGCGCAGCGACTCCTCGACGTTCGCCTCGGTGAGCCGGTGTTCGCCTCGAATGCGCTTGAGCGCGAGATCTAGTTTTTCGGAGAGAGCTTCAAACATGCCGTATGTGTGTCAAGAAAAATGGCTCTTCTTTGCAAGAGCCATGAAAAATACGGAAAGAAGGAGAAAATGGCAATGTTTTTCTTACAACTGGCGCGGTTCGGTGTATTTCTCATCCACGATGCTGCCGGCGACATATGCGCCCTGCGGTGCATCGAGCCGCACCGCGATGAGGCGGTGTTCCGCATCCGGAGCCGAGGCGACACCCACACGCACATAATTGTCGGTAAATCCCGATGTTATTCCGTCTTTTGTGTGTTCAAAGAGCACGGGGCGGATACTCCCGAGGTTGTCGCGGTAAAAGGCCTGGCGCTTTTTTTCCGACAGAATACGCAGCATTGCGCTTCTGCGGGCGCGCTCTTCGGACGGCACGGGAGAGCCGATCTGCAGCGCATGTGTGCCGGGCCGCGCGGAATACGAAAACACATGCAGGTAGCTGAAGGGCAGATCCGCCAGGAAGCGGTAGGTCTCCTCGAAGTCGGCCTCCGTTTCCCCGGGATGCCCCACGATCACGTCGATGCCGATCGCGCAATCCGGCATGCGGTCCCGTACGGTGCTGATCCGTTCGGCATAGAGGTCCTTCGTGTACCGCCGCCGCATCAGGCGCAGCACGGAGGCGGAGCCCGACTGAAGCGGAATGTGAAAATGTCTGCACATCCTTTCCGATGCCGCGGTCAATTCGATGATGCTGTCGGTCAGCAGATTCGGTTCGATCGAACTGATGCGGATCCGGTACTCCCCTTCCACCACGAGCAATGCGGCGAGCAACTGTTCGAATGACGTGCCGATCTTGCTGCCATAGTCTCCCACATTCACGCCGCTCAGCACAATCTCGTGGAAGCCGCGCGCAAGGATGTCGCGGGCCTGCTGCACGGTGGACGCGACAGACTGGCTGCGGCTTGCGCCGCGGGCCATGGGGATTGTACAAAAGGCGCAGGAGTAGTCGCAGCCGTCCTGCACTTTGAGAAATGCGCGAGCGCGTCCCTCGCTGTCGGCCGCGTAAGCGGGACCGAATGCGGCTTCCTCATCGAGCGCACCGACGCAGATGCGCGCCTCGCCGTGATGATCGAACGATTCCACGTAGTCGAAGACGCGGAATTTTTCCTGCGAACCGAGGATCAAATCCACCCCGTCGATCGCCGCGATCTGCTCGGGTCTGAGCTGTGCGTAACATCCCATCACGATCACAAAGGCCTCGGGCGAGCGCCTCCGCGCCTGACGCACGAGCTTGCGCGCCTCACGGTCGGCGTTCTCGGTGACGGAGCAGGTGTTGATGAGAATGACATCCGCCGTCTCCTCAAACTCCACCACACTGTAGCCCTTCTCGCGGAACTGCCGGCCGACGGTCGACGTCTCCGCAAAATTCAGCTTGCAGCCGAGTGTATGGAATGCGACGGTGGGCATGATGTATGAACGATGCGTCAGCGTGTGTTGGTTGTGAGCAGGAATTCAGGTTATCGCCAAAGGGGGCGTATGGTGATCTTTGTGCGCGCCGGCACCGGCCGCGGATTCACATGTGTGTACAAAAAGGAGTTGGACGCGGGGGCGCCCAACTCCTTTTGCACGGATAGGAAGCGTCAATCGAACAGAAGTTCGTCGGGACGGAGATCCGTCGCCTCTGACGCCGGGGCGTTGAGCAGGCCATGCGACGCAAGATACGCGTCGATCTGTTCCTGGTCACGACCCTTGAAGTATTCCACAACGGAGAGCACAATCTTCTTGTTCTCCTTGTCGAACTCGATGATACGAAGCGGCAGAGCGTCGCCTTCCTTGAAGGAGGCGGGCACGTCGCGGACAACCTTCGTCGCGAGCTGCGAGGAGGGTACAAAGCCGTCCACTCCCGAGGGAAGTTCGACGATGACGCCCTTCTCGATAAGGCGCGAGATCTTGCCTTCGACTTCGGTGCCGACGCCGTAGATCTGCTCGAACGTTTCCCACGGATTTTCCTGCACCTGCTTGTGACCGAGAGAAATGCGGCGCTGATCGATGTCGATGCCGAGAATCACGACGTCGAGACGTTCGCCCTTCTTCACGATCTCGCCCGGGTGGCGGATCTTCTTCGTCCATGAGAGATCGGAGATGTGCACGAGGCCGTCAACGCCGGGCTCGAGTTCCACAAACACGCCGAAGTTGGTGAGGTTGCGCACGGTGCCGGAGTGATGCGAACCGACCGGGTATTTTGCGATCAGATTCGACCACGGATCCGGCTCGAGCTGCTTCATGCCGAGCGATATTTTCTTGTCCTGCACATCCAGATTGAGGATGACCGCATCCACCATCTGACCCATCGACACAACCTGCGACGGATGTTTGATGTGCTGCGTCCAGCTCATTTCGGAAATATGGATAAGGCCTTCGATGCCCTTTTCGATTTCGATGAATGCGCCGTAATCCGCGAGCGACACGACCTTGCCGCGCACCTTCGTGCCGACCGGGTACTTCGTGTCGATGTTTTCCCACGGGTGCGGCATCAACTGCTTCATGCCGAGCGAAATGCGCTTCTTCTCCGCGTCGAAATCGAGCACGACGACGTTGACCGTCTGGTCGAGCTTCACGATTTCCGTCGGATGATTCACGCGGCCCCACGAAAGATCCGTGATGTGCACAAGACCGTCGACGCCGCCGAGATCGATGAACACACCGAAATCGGTGATAGCCTTGACGGTGCCTTCGAGAATCTGACCTTTCTCGAGACTGTCGAGAATCGCCTTGCGCTGGCCTGCGATCTGCTCTTCGATGATCACCTTGCGGCTGACCACGATGTTCTCGGCCGGCTGGTTGATCTTCACGACGCGCACATCGAGCGTGCGGCCCAGGTACGCATCAAAATCACGGACGGGACGGATGTCGATCTGCGAGCCGGGAAGGAACGCGTCGACGCCCATAAGATCCATCACGATGCCGCCCTTGATACGGCGGATGCAGCGGCCCTGCAGGATGTCCTCGTGATCGAACGCATGCTGGATACGCTCCCAGATGCGGACGAAATCCGCGCGCTTGCGCGAGAGGGTGATGTTGCCTTCTTTGTTTTCAACGGACTCGAGAAACACCTCCACGACATCGCCGATCTTGAGTTCGGACGCGTTGGTGAATTCGTCGATCGAGACCATGCCCTCGGACTTGAATCCGATGTCGATGATCGCGTAGTCCTTGTTCATCTGAATGATCTTGCCCGAGATGATCGTACCCTTCTTCAGCGTGCTGAGGGTGTTCTCGTACATGATCTTCAGCGTGTCGAATTCCTGGGAGTTGTACTCCTCGTCCTCGATCACAATTCCGACCGTATGCATCGGGCGGGTGTTCTCCTGAGCGACGACAGCCATTGCAGGATCTTCGGTGTGGCTTTCTTCTGGTGACATTAAAACTCCTTGGTGGAACATGTCTTTCACCCGTTCCGGGGACGCGAGCTGCCTTCTGGTCCTGGTGCCCGGGGAAAGCGTGAGTTACAGTTAATTGTGAGGGGGGTTGATTAGTGGCAGCTCGTGAATCAGAGACTCGTGTGTGCGCCGCGGCAAGCCGGCGGCAAGGTTTTCGACGGCATCGCGCACCATCGCCATCAGCCATTGCGGTGTGCTCGTCGCCCCGCTGATGCCGACGCTCTGCGCGCCTTCGAACCACGAGGGTTCGATCTCGTCGATGTCCTCGATAAAATATGTGCGGGGATTCGCGGCGGCGCAGATGTCGAAGAGCACTCGCCCGTTCGAACTCTTTTTGCCCGCGACAAAAATCATCATATCGTTCGCTCGCGCGTATTCGCGCAATTTGTTTTCGCGGCCCGAAACCTGCCCACAGATGGTGTCCTTCGCATGGAAGTCCGCGGCCAGGCTCTCCATTGAATCGAGAACAAGTTCGCGTATCCGCGTTTCAAGCACCTCGCGTATCGCCTGAAACGTGGGCTTGTCCATCGTGGTCTGACTGAACAGTACCGTCTTGCGCGAAATGTCGACACCCGCCTCGGCCTCGGCCACGGATTTGACCACGATGCACTCGTCGTTGCAGACCCCGCGCAAGCCGATGACTTCTGCGTGATCCTTTTTGCCGAAGATGACGATCTGATACCCGTCGTCGTAATACTTTCGGATGCGTTCCTGCAGCTTCGTCACGACGGGGCAGGTTGCGTCGACAAGCATGAGACCGAGTTCGCGGGCTCTGCGATATGTCGAGGGCGGCTCGCCGTGGGCGCGGATCAGTATCTGCGTCTCCTTCGGCAGTTCCTCGAGCTGACCGTGATGAATCGTGCGCATGCCGAGTTGCTCCATGCGCTCGATTTCCTTCGGATTGTGAATGATATCGCCCAGCGACACGAGCGCGCGGCCGCGCGCGAGTTCTTCCTCCGCCACCTGTACGGTGCGGACCACGCCCCAGCAGAAGCCGGCAGTCGGATCGATGCTTACATTCATGCGTCCTCTTCTCCTCGCCATTTGCGCAATCTCTTCTCAACTAAACTCCGAATCATCGAAACCTGTTCCTCGATACTCGTGTTTGTTGTCTCCACTTCGATTGCGTCGGGAGATTTGCGGAGTGGCGAATGGTCGCGCTGTGCGTCGTTCTGGTCCCGTTCTTCAATTTCGCGTGATAGCACCTCGATATCGACCACCATGCCCTTGGATTCGAGCTGCAATTTCCGTCGCAGCGCGCGTGTGGCCACGTCAGCCATGAGGTAGATCTTGCATGGTGCATCGGGGAAAACCACGGTGCCGATGTCGCGACCTTCGAGCACCGCCCCGGTTGCGCCTGTGACGGCGTGCCGCTGCAGGGCGACCATGGCCTCGCGCACACACGGTATGGCACTGACATCGCTGGCCGCCTTCGACATCACCTGCGATCGAATGGAATCCTCGATATCCACCCCATTGAGCAATGTTCGCTGCGTGTCTCCCCCGAGTTCCAGTCGGATATCGAGTTCGTCGACGGCGGCGCACACCGCGCCGACATCGTCGAGCGTGATACCGCGTTGAAGCAGGCCGAAGGCCACTGCGCGGTACATCGCCCCGGTATCGACGTAGATGAATCCGAGCTGTTCAGCAAGGAAACGCGCCGTGGTCGTTTTTCCCGATCCGGCGGGGCCGTCGATGGCAATTATGAAGGGGATATTTGGGTTTCCAAGCATATCAAGCTTGGAAATGTACGGAGTTTTCTCTGAATAATGAAAATGCCCCGCCCTGATTCTTTTTTTGGCCTCGTCCTACTGCCTTACGACCAGGATTTTCCCGAGCCGCGTTTCCAAGCCGTCGGCCTGGTAGGCCGCGATGATATACACGCCGGAGGCGACGTACTCACCATCCTCGTCTTTTCCGTCCCAGAATCCGATACGACCGCCCGGTGTCGTGATCTCGCGCACCACCGAGCCGGACGGTGCGAGAATCTTCATGGTGGAGCCCTCCGCGAGTCCGTCGATACGCGCCTGGCCGTCGATGTCGGGACGGAAGGGATTCGGTGACACACGGAGTTCCTTCCCTGTCGCTGCCGCCTGTACAAACGGCGTCGAAAGGCGGGAGATACCCTTGTTGGTTCCGAAATACGCGTCGCCGGTGGCGGGATGAACAACGATGCTCCTGACAGCGTTGTCGATGAGCGGGCTGTTGTCCACCGTATACTGCTCGATGATGGTGCTCCCGTCCGACGACAGGACAAACACACCGGCGTTTGTACCGAGCCACTTGTTGTTGACCGGATCGATGGCGAGGCAGTTCACGACAAGACCTTCGAGGTTGCACCGCGTGTTGTAACATGTGCGCGAGGACCGCTCGGGTGTCGACGGATTGTACACGGTGCGCGGGCCGAGGGGCGTTCCTATCCACACGTCACCGAGGCGGTCGGTTGTGGCGACAAGCACCTTGTCCGCGAGATAGGCGTTGGGATCCACTTTTTTCCACACGTCGTCACCGGTGGATTCGAGCGTGCCGTTTTCGTTAAACGTGATCACGCCCAGAAAATTGTATCCCCCCCACAGCCACTTCGTGCCGAACTGATCGATGCCGAGGCCGTACACATACGCGTCGTCGTAGTAGGGATTCCGATAGGTGTACCAGCGGCCGTCGCGGGTCAGGCAACTGAGTATGCGCGCGTTCGCACCGCGATGATGGACCATCCAGATGTTGCCCTTCGTATCGGTCATCAGCCCGCCGATGGGACTGAATTCCGGACTGTCTGGAATTCCGGGAAACTCGGGATGTGTGTTGCGATCATAACGGTGCAGCGTGCCGTCGGCATTTCGACGCACCACGCCGGAACCCCACGTGCCGATGAGCAACGAGCCATCCGGTCCGGCCGCTACAACACGCGGATCCTCAGCGGGTAACGGAGGATTTGTGGAGGGGGAATACTGGCGCCATTGTACGCCGTTATATCCCGACACACCGCTCCCCGGGGACGCGCTCCAGACTACGCCGGAATCGTCAACGGCCAGTGATGAAATCTGGTTGGCAATCGGACCGTCCGGCTGTACAAAACTCCACCCTGCCGTGGAGTAACGGCTCACACCCTTGCTCGATCCTAGCAGGGGACCGGCTTCACCGGCCATAAGCGCGAGCCGCGTGTACACGGTGTTTCTTCCATAACGGGGATCGGTGGAGGAAGGGCCGATGCGTTGTGGAACAGCCGACCCCTCCACGCGGTACATATACTCGTCGGTGATAAAAAACAGCGTGTCCTCGCGTGTGATGATCTCGCGCACCGGAACTGCGCCCGCGTCGAGATAGACGGGAAGCCACGAGCCGGACTCAAGCCGCGCGCACCCTTTGTCCGTCCCGACAACAATGGTGCCGCCATACGACACAATGGTAGAAACGACCTTCGAAGGGAGGCCGTCGGCAGCAGTGTACGAGGTCCATGACGAGGGATCCTGAAGGTTCGCGCTTCCGGCATCACCGTGTGCAATTCCTTCCGCTGTCGCGATCCAGATCGACTGTCCGGTAAAATATATGTCCTTCACGCTCGATTGTGCGGGGAGGGCACCGAATTTCTGCCAGGTCTCCGTGAACTCGCGTGTCACGGGATTGTACACCGATACACCGAAGTCGGTGGCAATGTAAATCCGGCCTTCCTTTGTCCGGATGGCATTGATTCCCCGCTGTGGTTTGTCTGTCGCGCGTGCGATGTCGAGCACGGAAATCCACCCGCCGCCGGGCTCGAGAATATTCAATGCACCCGTGGCCGCGCCGACGATGATCCGGCCGTTTGCATCGATTTCAACCGCGCGGATATCGATCGACGCGAGTCCCTCAACATTGGTGTATGATGTGAATGTGCCGTCACTCGTCGCGTAGCGGAACACGCCGCCCGCTGTAGCCGCCCAAATGTCGCGGCCGGTGACCGCAAGGTCACGCACCTCCCGCATGGAGGTGTAGGTCTTCCACGACCCGGTCTGTGCGAAGAGTGCTGTACCGGCCGCAAGGAACAGGAACAGCGTCCTGAAAACGTGACTCATGCTGCCGAGGGTTCGATCTGACCGAGAAGATTCACCATTTCGAGAGCGGAGAGCGCGGCTTCCCACCCCTTGTTGCCGTGTTTGAGTCCCGCGCGTTCGAGCGCCTGTTCGAGCGTGTTTGTGGTCAGGATACCGAACGAGATGGGGAGCTGATGCTGCAGCATGAGCTGCGCGATGCCCTTTGTCACTTCCGCGGCGATATACTCGTTATGCGGCGTGTCTCCTTTGATCACTGCGCCGAGACAGACGATTGCGTCGTGCTTTTTCGTGGCGGCGATGCGAGATGCAACCAGGGGAATTTCGAAGGACCCCGGGCAGATGTATGTGTCGATCGCCGACGGATCGGCGCCGTGCCGCAGGAGGCAGTCCGTGGCGCCTTCTATCAGGCGGCGCGTGATGACGTCGTTGAAACGGCTCGCGACAATCGCGAATCGGGAGGATCCGGCCTGGAGGTCGCCCTGCACCGGTGCGTTCATGTCCTGTACTCCTGACTATTGGATGAAGAGACGGCGTTTCATCGCGAGAACATAGTCTTGCGATATGGTGAAACTGCCGAAGTTCTGGTAATCGTTGCGGCGTCCGCCGTGGAAGTCCGATCCCCCGCTTTCGAGCAGGAAATAGGTGGATGCGATGCCGCTGTAGAAACGGCGGCGGACGTCGTCGTGGGCGGGATGTACTGTCTCGATGCCGTCGAGCCCCGCGCGGATGAGCTGCACAAGTTCGTCTTCGGTGATGTACCAGCCGGGATGCGCGAGAATCGAGACGCCGCCGGCATTCGCGATGATGTCGACCGCGTCCTCGGGTGAGATGCGGTACTTCGGTTCGAAGGCGGGGCCGGAGTCGCCGATAAGCGTTTCGAATGCCTGTGAATACGTATCGGTCAGGCCTTCCTCCACAAGCGCCTCCGCGATATGCGGCCGGCCGATGGCGCCATGACCCGCGCGTTCGAGCACGGTGTCGAAGGACAGCGGGAGATCGAGCTGGTTGAGTTTTTTGACGATCCGCGCCGCGCGGCTGAAACGTTCTCGTTTGAACAGATCGAGCGTCTGGCGCAAATACGGGTTTTTGGGATCGAAGAGATAGCCCAGGATATGGATGTCTTTGTTACCCAGAGTCGCGCTGAGTTCAACACCGGGGATGACGTCCACACTGAATTCCCTGCCCGCCTCGACGGCTTCCTCCAGCGCGTCGATGCTGTCGTGATCGGTGATGCTGAGCAGGCCGATGCCCATCTCGGCGGCGCGCATCACAAGTTCGCGCGGCGAAAGCACGCCGTCGGAATAGTGGGTGTGGGTGTGGAGATCGACCTTTTCTGACATGGGGGTACCTTGGGCGAGGTCAACGCGGTACACAGCGAAAGCGTCTCGTTCCGTGGTCTTGAGGCTGAATTCGCTGTGGTGTGCGTCGAAGCGCAAAGATACGCCTTATCGGTCGTGGAACAAAAGGAAGACCAAATATCCGACCGATGCCTCCAGTGCTACAAGGCAAATTCCGGCCCACAAATCATCGCGCCGCGTAGCGCGAAGCGCCGCATTGTCGCCGCTGCGGCGGTAGTCGTCGTAATGCCGGTCGGCACTGCGTTTGAGAATGACCGATGCCGTACCCGCAGCGAGCCCCAATCCCGCGGCCGCAAGCACCGAGGTGCCCGGGGAACGGAACGAGGCCGCGTCCCGAACCTGCGGCTGAGGGACAGCTCCCGGGAGCGGATCGAGGATGACGCGGGCCGAACCATCCTCGCCCGGTATGATGCCGCGCAGTTCGCGGTAGCCGGGTTTTGTGACCCGGATCCCCGCCGTTTCACAGTTCTCGAATTCGAGCGGCGTGCGCCCGAGCAGGGAATCGCCGCAGTACACCGCGGCATCCGGCGGCTCAGTGCTCACCCTGTACCGCTCCGCAAACACCACGCGGTTTACTCCCTGCTGCGCGTCGAGACGCGGAGGCGGGAGGGCTGTGCGTCTCGCGCGCCATATGCTCCGGCCGGGATAATAAAGGAGCAACGTGTCCTTTTCCAGTCCGGTGAGCCGCAGCGGCGTCTGACCGAGCAGTGAATCCGCGCGCCACACTTCCGCGCCCGCGGGCACCGATTCTATGATTGTCGACCGCAGGGACAACGGATCGCCCTGCTGGCCCTGCGCCGTGCACACCGCAGCCAGCATCAGCAAGTTTATTGCGAGGCGTTTTATCATTTTTCCCCTCCCCTCGCACCCAGCACCAACACCGTGCGATCGGCGGTGCATACTATCAGCCGCGATTCCGACACAAGCGGTGCCGTGGTCACGCGTCCACCGATCGACATCGCCCACGTCTCCGTGCCATCCTGTCGCGACCGAAGGGAAATGCGTCCGCGCTGTGTCACTGCCACAATGCTGCTACCTGAAACCACGAGTCCGGCGCTGACCAGGCCTCCCGCCTGCGCCGTCCACATTGTCCGTCCATCTACAAGTGCGAGGGCATGCAGCATGCCGTCGGCGGAGGCGACGTACACCGCCGAGGTATCGGCCGCGAGCGCCGCGAACACGGGTGACACGACGGAACGCCTCCAGCGCTCTGTGCCGTTTTTGCGGTCGAAGGCCGCCACATCCCCTGAGCGCCCGGCGGCGAGTACAAGATCGGCTGCAACAAGTGGAGGCGCCTCGATGGTGCTGCCGATCGCGGCCTGCCACATCTCGCGGCCGTCCTGTATCGACAGAGCCCGCAGCATGCCTCCCCTGTATCCCGCAAAGACTCTGTCGCCATCCGATGCGGGCGCCGCGAGTATGCCTTTCGTGGAGCTTACGCGCCACACCTGTGTTGAATCCGCGCGAAGTCGGAACACGTCACCATCTGTCGTACAGCCGATGACATCACGCCCGTACAGAAGCAGCGGGGTTTCTACCAGTCCTGCCTCGACGCGCCAGAGTGTCGAGCGGCGCGGGATGTCCACACACGCGAGTTCCCCGCCGCCCGCTGCGAGCGGCACGTACAACACGCTGTCGGCCAGGGCGGGCGTGCCCTTGATCCAGCCCGTCAGATCGAGCGTTCCGAGCGCGCGCAACGCGCGGAGGTCCACCACCTCGATGGCACCATTCACGCAGGGGATAAACACGAGGCCCTGCGCGAGCATCATCGATCCGGGTGACGGTGTACCGTCGAGCTGAAACACGGCCAGTGTGTCGAGCAACCGCGGAAGCTCCGACACCGTGCGCGCCGTGCGCGAGGCGTTTCCGCCGCTCTGTCCCCACTCCGCCGTGGTCCACGACGGGATGGTCTCGAGTTCCTCGAGTGATCCGCATCCGGCGGTGAGAAGCAGCACGAGCATCAGGCGTCGCATCAGAAATCCCACCCGAAGAAAAACTGCTGAAACGTGCCGCTTTGCAGGGCCCGGAAATTTCGTTCAATACGCTTCCCGAAATCGTAGCGGAAAACAATCACGCCGAACAGATTGAAACGCAGTCCCGCGCCGATGCTCCCGAGTGTCTCTGTGTATTCGTCATCCCACGCGTTACCGGCATCCGCGAACAGCGCGCCGCGTAACACGCCGAGGTCGATCGCGCCGAAGGGAAAATCGAAACCGACACGGTCGAGCACGGGGAAACGGAGTTCGACACTGGTCAGCCACCGTTTGCTGCCGCGTATCGACCATCGCGGCCAGCCGCGCAGGTCCCAGCTCCCTCCGAGAAAATACCGCCGTGCTTCGCGGCCGTCGTTGTACAGCAACTCGAGGCGCGTGGCGAGTGCGGATCGCGCTCCAAGCCGCAGATAACGCCGGTAATCCACCATCACGGAAAAGAAATTCACGTTCGAATACTGCACGTCGGTGGTGAAGGACAATGTGGCGTTGAAGCGGCTTCCGTCGATGGGTCCGGTGATGTAATAGAGCGCGTTGTCGCTCACGTACGACACCGAATTGGTGAGTAGCAGTGCCTTGCGCTGCCGCAGCTCATACAGCGCCTCCTTGTCGGAACTTCCCAGACTCACGCTGCCCTCGATGCGCTGAAATGCCGTCAACGGATACGCGAGCGCCCCGTACGCGCCATACGCGCGTTCGATGAAGTACTCGTCGGGATCGAGCAGGTCGTAGCGGCGTCCGGAAAAACTGTAGATCCCGTATGCGTAAGGAGCACGCGCTCCGAGCGACATGCGCGAGACCGCGATGTTAAAACTCGAGAGCAGTTCGCTGCTGGTCTGCGCAGTGTTGTAGATCAGGAAGTAGTAGTTGTCGTTGCCGAACAGGTCGCTGACGCTCAACGCGGCGCCTCCTACGGTACCGAAGATCGGATCCGTCGAGATCTGGCTCTGCGCGATGTCGAGCTGATACTCCCGCTCGTACTTGATGGATGCGCTCGCCGCATCGCCGCGCCACTGCGGAACCGACCATGGTTCTTCCCCGCCGCCGGCGATGTCGACCTCGAGAGCGTCCGCGCTATCGATGCGCGCGGCGATGCCGCGGAGACGTCGGATCGAGAAGCGGTAGGCGTCGAAGGCGGAAAAGACGAGGTCACCGTCACCTGTCCAAATTGGATCAAAGGCCGACGAGAGCAAGGAGGTCAGGCGACGCAGCGTCCTGCGCGCCGCGCCCGCGGAGTGCGGCTTCAGCGCGTACACGTCGTGCACACCCTCGCGGTCGTTTGTGCACAGGAGCCAGCGGCCGTCGGGCGACCATGAGGGTGCCGCGTAACTCCCGCTGTCCTGCGCGAGCGACTCGATGGTGCGTCCCGTCGTATCGGTGAGAAAAAGCTGAAAGGCGCCGCGCGCGCCGCCAGTACCGCGGTCCGACACGAACGCGATCGAGAGTCCGTCTGGGGACCAGGCAGGGTCGCGGTCGTCATACGGATCGTGTGTGAGCGGACGCAGCTCGTCTCGCGCCACGTCGACGATGTAAAGATCCGACTCGCCCGAAGCATCGGCTCCGCTCAACACCAGGCGCCGACCGTCGGGAGCCCAGGAGGGGGATCCGAGCGTCACAAGCGCGCCGATCTGCATCGAGCGGAGATGCGTGCGCGTCTCGATGTCGAACACGTGCAACACGTCGCGCTCGCCGCTTTTGGTCACAAAGGCGACACGTCCGTCGGAAGTAACGGATATACGTGTCTGATATGCATGAAACGCCTCGAAGGCGCCGCTCTTCTCACCTTCGAGCAGCAATTCCGCTTCGGCGCCGCGCGTGGAAACGCGGTACACCCCCGTGTAGCCCGAATTGTTGCCCATGTACACGATGTAACTCGAGTCGCCGCGCGTGTACCAGAATGGCTTCGCCGCGAAACCCTCCGTGACCAGCGCTTCCGCCACGTCGGACGCGCGGTCGCGGGTCGCGGCGAGCGGATACAGCCGTCGGCGGAGCCAGCGCAACCAGGCCCGGTCGATCTCGTCCATCGTCGCGCCGGTGCTCCAGTGCAGCACGTCGCGGAAGTCGGCGGACTTCCACACATTCTCGATGATGCGCACGATCGACTCCTCACCGTATTCCTCCGCGATGAAGGTGAGCGCGTTCTGACCCTCCTTGTACATCAGGAAGGATCCCGCGATCATATTGATCGACCGCAGCGGCGCGACGTAGCCGTAATGCACCGCGTCGCGCAACAGCATCTCGGCCTGGCTGTCCCAGCGCGTCGAGAAATATTCCGCCAGTCCTTCCACGAACCACAGCGGCGGGTATCGTTCCGCGGGCACCCCGTGGTCGCGTAACACCTGCGACACCTTGTTGTGCATGAACACGTGCACGAGTTCGTGCTGTATCACATGGCGGAATTGGTGGAGCGAGCCGGTGTAGGGAATGACCACGCGGCCTTTGATGAACTCGAAGAATCCGCCCACACCTTCGGGAATAAACCCGGGCGAAATATTCGTCTGTTGGAAATGCAAGTGCGACGAGTAGAAAATCAGCGGAATGCGATGCATTACCGAATAGTTGAACCGCGACTCGAGTTCGACAAAACTCGCTTCCGCGAAGGTGGCGCCGCGCCGCGCGAGGTCCTCCATCTCCGGGTAGTAGTAGATGTCGAAATGTTCTGTCGCCAGCACCCGCCAGTCAAAATCGGTGTATGCCACCTTGTTCCTGCCGAAGGGCAGGAACTGCGCGTGCAGAACCGGAGCGCACATTGTGACGACCAACAGCAACAGCGGTACTGCGGAACTCCTCCAGGGTGCCGTATGTGTGCAATTGTATCGCATACCGTGCCGCGCGAACATGCCGGATCAGGCCGAGGCGAGCGCGTTTTTCAGTGACGATATTTTTTCGATCGGAAACGGATCGATGCCGCCGCCGATGGCGAGATAGTAGCTGATCCAATCACCGAGGCAGACAAGCTCAAAAACACGGCCCAGCGGTGTCGACGCCGTTGCGGCGATCTGTTCGATGCGACCCGCGAGCGGACGCAGCAGACCGAGTGTGGCCTCGAAGCGTAGCGCGACGCGCGGATGCTCGTCGGGCGTGCGCAGCACCAGCACGGAAATGCGTTGCAGCAGATCCGGATTTTTTTCCCACCCGACGATCTCGTTGTGGTTCATTTCCGGCAGCATGTTACCGTAGGCGAGCATCTTCGCATTTTCCTCGATCTGTCCGCGCCAGCGCAACAGCACGGGCTCCAGCATCGTGTGCCCCGCATAGAGCACAGGCAGCGAGCCGTGAAGCATCTCCGCGTACCACAGGGCCGTGTTTCCCGGAGCAGCGGGGTCCGCAAAACGCGCCACTGCCGCGCGTGCGACGGCGATCGTCTCGTCGCGCTCTCGCGTCATATCAGGAACGATTCCGAGGCGTTCGACACAGCGAAGAAGCGCGAAGAATAAATGCCCGAGCGCGAATCGCGGCGCCAGACCACCCGGAATGCGGATCACGGCGTGTCCGTCACGAGTGACGCGCCCGGCGAATCCATCACCCGAGGTGATACAGAGGATGGTGCAGCCGCGCTGAACGGCCGCATCGTACGCAGAGAGTGATTCCTCCGTCCCGCCCGAATAACTCATCACGACCACCAGCCAGTTCGCGCCGACACAGGCGGGCAGGCTGTAGCCCCGATGCACGAGGATCGGATACGGCACACCCTCCGCTGCGAGCCCGCGAAGAATATCCCCGCCGATGGCCGATCCGCCCATGCCCGCGATGGCGACACCACGCAGATGTGAGAGGTCGATGGTGGGGAGCTGCGCCGCGTCGGCGGCGGCTGTGCCCGTGATGATGTGATCGGGAAATGCGCGGAGTATTCCGTGCTGATCGGTGGGATCGTACATGCGGCGCGCCGCCGCGTAATCGATGTTATTCATGGATGTCCGATGTGCTGTGATGCATCGCGAAAAGTACTGCCGCCCGTACGAGGGTACAAGTCCCGCGCGTGTTCCGTCGCATGATGGCTGCGGCGGGTCGGCTGTCGCTTCGGGAGAAAATCGAGTATATTCGCGAGGAAACTTCCCAGAATCACCACACTTCGAGGTGAACCATGAAACCGTTCGATACGCTTGTGGGTTGGGCGGATATTCATCATCCGCAATGGCTGGATTACTTGCGGATGCTGACGGGCGCGGTATTGCTCGCAAAGGGACTTTCTTTTGTGCTGGACAGCGACACGATGCAGCGAATCCTGCACGACAACGGCTTCGGTTTCCTTCCGGTGCTGTTCATGCATTACGTCGTGATTTTTCAGCTCGCGCATAGCGTCCTGCTTATGTTGGGATTGTTGACACGGATAGCCGCACTCGCGCAGCTTCCCATCGTGCTTGGTGCCTGTTACGCACTTCTCGTGCGGCCCGAATTCTCCGCGTACCAATCCGACCTCTGGCTTGCACTTCTCATGCTGTTCCTGCTCGTCATCTTTGCCGTGACGGGCGGAGGCCGCGCGTCGGTGGATCATCATATCCGCCTCGCACGCGCCGGCTGACTCCACATTTCCGCACGGCGCATCAGCGCGGATGAGGGCCCGCGTTGCAGTGATGCGGTCGAGGTCTGCACCACCGGAATTCTCACGCCGTGACGCGCGGGCTGCTGCCGCCGTCCGCCGCGGAGTAGCGCGCTATTTCATTCGCGCCAGTAGCGCTGCGCGTTCGGCTTCGAAACCGGGCTTGCCGAGAAGCGCGAACATGTTGCGCTTGTAGTCTTCCACACCGGGTTGATCGAAGGGATTGACGCCCATCGCGTAGCCCGAAATGGCCACGGCGATCTCGAAGAAATACAGGAGGGCGCCGATGCTGTCCGGCCGGATCGATGGAAGACGGATTGCCAGATTCGGTGTGCCACCGCTTTCGTGCGCAAGCGCCGTTCCTTCCCAGGCGCGCAGCGTGATCCACGAAAACGGTTGTCCGGCCAGATATTGCAGACCGTCGGTCTCGTCTCCCGTGTCGGGCACGAGAAGGTCGTCGCCGTCCGATTCCGCAAGCAGGAACGTCTCGAACATCCGTCGCTCGCCATCCTGAATATACTGGCCCATCGAATGCAGATCGGTGGTATTCATGACCGCGGCGGGAAAAATTCCCGCGCCTCCCTTTCCTTCACTCTCACCGAACAGTTGTTTCCACCATTCGGCGATCATGAGGAAAGAGGGATGGAAGCCGGCCAAAATTTCGATGTTCTTCCCCGTGGCGGCAAAGGCGCGGCGCAGGGCGGCATACCGCAACGCGATGTTTGTTTCGAAAGACGCGTTGAAAGCCGTTGCGTGAAAGGCGCGCGCGCCGGCCAGCAGCGCGTCGATGTTGATGCCTGCTGCGGCAATGGGCAACAATCCCACGGGAGTCAGCACGGAAAATCTTCCGCCCACGTCGTCGGGGATAATAAAGCTTCGATATCCCTCGGCATCCGCGAGTCCGCGCAGGGCGCCGCGCGCGGAGTCGGTTGTTGCGACGATACGTTTCGCTGCGCCATCACGCCCGTAGCGCCGTTCCATCCAATTCTTGATCACGCGGAAGGCCAGCGCGGGTTCGGTGGTGGTGCCGGATTTGGAAATCACATTGACGCTGACGGAACGATGTTCCAAGGCGCGCAGCAGGGCGGCGAGATCGCTGCCCGCGAGATGGTGCCCCGCGTAGTACACGTCGAGATCGTGTTGTGTGTGTGGCGGCGAACAGGCGTCGATGACGGCGCGCGCTCCAAGATACGAACCGCCGATGCCGACGACGATCAGTGCGTCCGATTCACCGCGTATCCGTGCAGCGGCGTCGCGTACGGCATCGACGCCCGCGGCGGACTGCACGGGCAGATCCAGCCACCCGAGGAATTCGGATCCGGCGCCATTGCGGGTGCGCAAGGTGTCGAGCGCGCTGCGTGCTGCGGCGCGGGCGGTGTCGAGGACGGCTGCATCGAGTGCCGCTGTGGCGCGTGTATCGTCGAGAGTCAGAAGATCCTGCATCGTGGGCCGTGTGCTGAGTGAAGGTGCGCGCGGTGTTCCCGCATATCAGGTGTTCATCGCGCCGTTGAGTATGTACATGGATGCGAGGTGCGGGAAGCGCTCGCGGAACGCGGAGGCAAGCAGGCGTTTGGTCTCGGCGGTTGTATGGCAACGCAGCACTTCCTCGGCAAAATTTTTTGCATCCTCGTACCGCGTCTCGCGAATGATGCCCTTGATCGTCGGGATCATGGACGGCACCATGCTGAATTCGTCGAGTCCGAGTCCGAGCAGCAGAATGGTGCCGAGCGGATTCCCTCCCATCTCGCCGCAGAGCCCCACCCACTTGCCATGCGCGTGCGCCGTGTCGATCACATGTTTGATGGCGCGGATCACGGATGGGTGGAATTCCTGATAGAGGTTCGTGATGAGGTCGTTGTTGCGGTCCACAGCCAGCAGATATTGAACCAGATCGTTTGTGCCGATGCTGAAAAAATCGACCGCGCGGGCAAATACATCCGCCAGCAGCACCGCCGAGGGCACTTCGATCATGATGCCCACTTCCATCGCATCGTCGAACGGACACCCCTGCGCCTGCAGCTCGGCCTTGGCCGCGTCGAAGTGCGCGCGCGCCTCCCGCAGTTCGGCAAGCCCGGAGATCATCGGAAACATGATCTTGATGTTGCCGGTGACGGAGGCGCGCAGTATGGCGCGAAGCTGCGCGCGGAATTCTTCGGGCTTGTCGAGCATCACGCGAATGCCGCGCCAGCCGAGCGAGGGATTATCCTCCTTGCGGGCTTGGACCATGAATTTGTCGCCGCCGAGATCGAAGGTGCGGATGATCACCGACTGCGGGTACATCGATTGTGCGATGGAGCTGTAGGCGACATACTGTTCCTGCTCGGAAGGAAATTCCCCTTCGAGAATCGAGAGATGCTCGGTGCGGTACAGCCCGATCCCCTTCGATCCCTGCGCGAGAACGTATTCGACCTCGTTCACAAATTCCGCGTTCGCCGAAAGTTCCACCTTATGACCATCGGGCGTGACGCAGGGCAGACCCACGAGTTTTTCGAGCCGCGTCTCGATCTCATGAATGCGATCGATTTTCCCGCGGTACTCCGCAATGGTTTCGGGAGAGGGATGCAGGATAATGCGCCCGAGCTGACCATCGAGGATCACCGTATCGCCCGTGCGGATGGTCTCGGTGGCGTCGTGTGCTCCGACCACCGCGGGCACTTTCAGCGAGCGGGCGAGAATAGCCGCGTGGGACGTGATGCCTCCCAAATTTGTCGCGTAGCCGAGCACGTCATTGCGGAGAAAGAGCACCGTGTCCGCGGGTGTAAGAACGTCGGCGATGACAACGTGTTTGCCCTCGATGTTGGCGTGTAGACGTTTCTTCTGCAGCGCGCGGAGCAGGCGCTGGGCCACGTCGTCGAGGTCGGCCGTCCTTTCGCTGAACAGCGGATTGTTGGTGCGCAGCAGCATCGCCTTGTACCGCTCGAATTCCTGATGGATCAGGAAATCCGCGTTCTTGCGCTCCTCACGGATGCGTCGCTCGAGCGCCTTGCCGAGTTCCACATCGTTGAGCAGCATGATCTGCATCTCGAAAATGGCGGATGCGTCACTGTCGAGTTTTGCCTGCGCAAATTCGATGATCTTGGTCAGTTCCCTGTTCGCGCGCTCGAGCGCCTCGCCGAGCAACTGCAGTTCGGCGTCCACCTCTTCGAGACTGAGCGCGCGCTCGGTCACGTACACTTCCTCGCGTTCGTACACATAGGCGGGGCCTATGACCACACCGCCCGCGGCGGGCAGACCCACCAGCACTCGCTCCTCGAGCACGCGTGCGTCCTCGACGCCGCCCTTCGCGGGCTCCACGGGCAGATCAGGCCTCACCGAAGCCCTCATCGAACAGGTGACATATTTCGCGAGCAGCTTCCGCCTCGTCGGCCCCGTCAAAGACGAGCGTCAGACGGGCGCCTCTCTCGGCGGCGAGTGTCATGACGCCGATGATGCTCTTGCCGTTGATTTCGAAACCGTCCTTTTGAATAAAAAAATCCGACTGGAAACGGGACGAAAGCTTCACGAGCTGCGCGGCGGGACGTGTGTGCAGACCCGCCTTGTTCTTGATGGTCACTTCGCGTTCGATCACGCCGGACCTCAAAAATTTCTGCGGAGGAGCATATCCGCAAACCATGTGAGCATCTCGGTTCCTCGTCCGGGCGGCAACGCCTCGAGCGCGGTGACCGCGGCGGCAGTATCTCGACGGATTCTTTCGCGCGCGATGTCGAGAACGCCCAATCGCTCATACACGCCGGTCACTTCCGACACGAGGTTTGGTGTCGGTGGGTGCTTCGAGGCGACACGCATCAGGATGTCGAGATCCTCACCCTTCGCAATCCCCAGGGCGGTGACGAGCAGGAATGTTTTTTTTCCTTCGAGAATGTCTCCCCCGATCGATTTGCCGAATTCCTTCTCGTCGGCCACGACATCGAGCAGATCGTCCTGAATCTGAAATGCACGCCCCACAGAACTTGCATACTCGCGCAGCGCGTTCCGCCACTGAGGCGGCGCGTTTCCGATGATCGCGCCCATGTCGGCCGACATGGTGACGAGCTGGCCCGTCTTTTTCCCGATCATCATGAGGTATTCGTCCTCGGTGACACAGATATGCGACTCGAACTCCTTGTCGTAACTCTGCCCCTCACACACGTCTATCATGCCTTGCGTGAATACGCGTGTTAATTCCCGTATATCGCCCTGCTGTGTGCGGAGGAGGGATTCGTAGGCGATGCCGATGAGTTCATCACCGACAAGAATTGCGATATTCACATCCCATTTTTTGTGAACCGTATCGCGACCGCGGCGCTGATCCGCGTTGTCCATGATATCGTCATGTACAAGTGTGAAGTTGTGCAGGATCTCGACGGCGACACCCGCGTCCACTGCGTGGTCCGCGTCACCTCCCACGGCCTCACAGGCAAGCATGACCAACACGGGCCGTATACGCTTCCCCCCGCTCCCGAGCACGTAGCGCGCCGGTTCGTACATGGAGCGCGGTTCGTGCTTCGTTATCACCGACGCGAGCCGCTCGTCAATACGCGAGCGGAGCAGCGCGTAGCGTTCGTCGTATGCGCTCATGAAGGTTGCCCGGATGTGTGGATGGAGCGCCGCAACGGTCGGGTTGCCAATTCGGCAACGGTGGCGGCGCCAGTGAGAAACATAACGCCCTGCACGTCATTTTTCCAACTCGCGAACAATGCCGCGAGTCCTTCCGGTCCGCCTGCATCGAGAGCGGCGAGCACGGGACGCGCGGCTCCGGCCAGCGTTGCACCCATGGCAACCGCCTTCGCGATCATCACTCCGTCGACAATGCCGCCCGACGCGATGAGCCAGGTTCCCTCGAGTCCGGCGGCGTGTACGTCGCGCAGCGCCTCCGCTGTGGGGACACCCCACTCGAGGAACGCGGAAGAAACCGTGGGCAGATGGGCCGCGCGGCGCATGGCTTCGATACGTGCCCAGCTTGTGCCTCCGGCGCCGGACACATCGATAATACGCACCCCTGCGTCATGGAGACGGCGCGCCACGGCTGCGGTGATACCCGCACCGACTTCTTTCACAACGACCGGCACAGGCAGTGCTCGGACGAGCATCGAGATACCCGCAAGAACTCCGCGGAATTGCGGATTGCCTTCCGGCTGGAGAAACTCCTGCAGCGGATTGAGATGCACGGCAAGGGCGTCGGCTCCGATGCAGTCGACAAGCCGGAGTGCATCATCGGCGTTGCGCATCCGCGCGACTTCGGCGCCGCCTATATTTGCGAGCACAGGAATGCCCGGCGCATGATCGCGCACAACACGGAACGTGGCGACATGTTCATCCGACAGCAGCATCTGCCTCTGGCTGCCGACGCCGAGCGCCACCCGCGCCTGCTCGCATGCTTCCGCCAGCGCGACGTTGATTCGTCCGGCGTCCGCGTAGCCACCAGTCATGCCTGTGACGACGAGAGGAAAGGCGAGACGCTTCCCGAGAAATTCCGTGCTTGTATCTATCTCGTCGAAATCGAGTTCAGGCAGTGCGACATGCTCGAAGTCCCAGAACTCGAAGCCGTTCGTTTTGTCCTGATACAGGGCCGAAGTGCCCAGACTCAGCTCGACGTGTTCACGCTTCCTCGAAGGAATGGCGCTCATACACGCCGCCGGACACGGGCGCGGACATGGACCGACGCCGCCGCTTTGTTTTGACACGAGCGGCCCGGCAGCCATGCCCGGTGCGAATACATGAAGTCAGGACGCTTTTTTCGACGCGTCGCGGAGTCCGGCCTGGAGGAAAGAGACAAACTCCTCCGGTTTTCTGGTCAGTCCGGGGAAGGTGCCGAGATGTGTGTCATCGGAGCTCATGATGACGTAGAGCGGAAGCGCAACAGTGCCGAAGCGCGACTCCTGAAGCACCCTGTTCCGGTCGTATTGCTCGCCGCGCCCGTCGGTATACAGACGGACCATCACAAATTTGTCGAGCAGGGACTTTACATCGCCACGTGTGAAGATGTTCGCCTCCATCCAGCGGCAGTTCGTGCAGGAGAATCCCGTGAAGTCGATAAACACGGGTTTGGATTCCGCCTTGGCCTTCTCGAGGGCTTTGGCATAGTCGGCCATCCACACGTCCTTCGTTCCCCCGGCCTCCTCACTGGAGAGCGAGGCCGAGGATCCGCGCGCGGCCTCTATGGTCTCCTGGTATTGTATCGGGGGCAGAAACGCATCGATTTCACCGAGAGGTTTCCCGCCGAGTCCGGTATACAGAAATACCGTGATGCCGAGGAAAAACACGCTGAACATCATACGCATGACACCGATGCGTTCGACCTTGGAGTCATGCGGAAGCTGGAAGAGGCCCAGCAGATACGATGTGGTGATGGCGCCGATGCCCACCCAGAACGAGAGGAAGAGGTCGCGGCTGAGTATTCCCATACTCAGGATCAGATCCACATTCGAGAGGAATTTCATGGCGGCTGCAAGTTCGAGGAAACCCATCACCACCTTCACCGAGTTCAACCATCCGCCGCTCTTCGGCATGGATTTGAGCCACGAGGGGAAGAGTGCGAGCAGGAAAAACGGAAAGGCAAAGACCGTGGAAAACGCGAGCATGCCGACGACGGACCACCAGATTTCACCCGAAGCGGCGGCCACCATCACTGTACCAATAAAGGGCACGGTGCAGGTGAAACTGGTGAGGGTAAACGTGAGTCCCATGAGCAGCAGACTGACGATACCCTGCCCGCTGCCGGACCTTTCCGTGAGTTTTGTCAGAATTCCGGACGGTACGACGATTTCGAAGAGTCCGAACAGATTCAGTGCAAAGACAATGAATATCAGCGCGATGATCACGTTGATCCACGGATTCGCGGCGAACTCGTTGATACCGGACGCGCCGGCGAATACCGCGAGCAGTATGCCTAGCACCGTGAAGGTGAAAATGATGCCGAAGGAATAGATCAGCGCGTCGCGTACACTACGCCCGCGCGTGGCCTGCTCGCGTTTAGTAAAGAAGGACACGGTGATCGGGATCATAGGGAACACACACGGGGTCAGCAGCGACAAGGCACCAACGGACATTGCGAGTCCTATGTAGGCCCAGAGTCCCTCGCTGCGCGCCCGTTCCACATCTCCCTGGTCCCCATACCCTAGTGACTGGGAGGCGGGAGGCGTGGTTGTAACGGATGTGCCGCTGCTCTTCGTGTCAGCCGCGATCGTCGCGGTTGTATCATCAGCGGTTTCATCGGCCGCCACCGAACCCGGGTCCGCTTCGCCCACGGTGAGTGATAACGGAACTTCTATCGTTTTCGGCGGAATACAGAGCCGGTCGTTGCAGGCCATAAAGGTCACTTCGACAACGGCCTTCTGCTCACCGGGTTTGGCGTTGCTCTTCACCACCGCAGGCACCGAAAATGTGACCTTTTTTTCGAAGAATTCGGTATTGAGACTGAACGCCTCGTCAAATTTCACGATCGGTTTCGGTTGCCGAATCGCACCCTTGCGTTTCAGGGCGGATGACGCAGAGAACTCGATACTTGTTGCTTCCGGTCCTTCTTCCATCGGAGTGGCCGAGTAGATATGCCACTTCTCGTTAATTACCGCCCTCACTTTCACTAGCACCTGTTCGCCCGGTTTCACCGAGGATTGCTCGATCGAAGCCGACCATGTGGCCACTTCCTGCGCCCATAGCGAAGAGGCCGCTCCGATCGTTAATAGAGATACAAAACTGAACAGTGTGAAAGTGCGGAATGTCATATCAACCTGCCTTGCCTCGTTAGAAACCTGCAACATCAACGCAACATACTATCAGGAGGGAACAATGCCAAGGCAAAACGGCGCTTCCTCCTTGGACAGGAGTGATACAGCAACCAATTCACGGCGTATCAATGCAAAACAGGAAGGCGGGAATGGTTGCACACGTTGTTATAAAAATGAACACAGACCCTCCCGTGTTTTCTTTTGGAACAGCACATTTTTGAGTTGCCGTCTTGAACTGTCCAAAAGTGGTCATTCTGTCGATATTTCGAACATTTTTTCGACACATATCTCTGGCATGATTATCGTTAAAAGCTGTGCAGTTATGAATTCCAACGTGCAAACACTTCAAAATATTTCATACGAGGCTACATTCATGAAAATGGCAACCAGCATCATCGCCCTGCTCATTGCGATCACCGTGATTGGAAGCGTTGATACATTCGCGCAACTGCCGATTCAGAACTACGTGCAGACATTCAACGGCACCAGCGGTCTCGGAACCGGCCAGGCCCTTCCGTCAGGTTGGCTGATCACTCGTTCACCGAACAACTATCGGTATGTGACCGGCTACAGCAACACCAGCCAGACATACTACGATGTCGATTATGTTGTCGGTTCATATCCCCTCCCTCTGGGCAGCAACATGTATCACAACGCCCGCTCGGACAACGCCTCTGTCGATCTTGAATATGATCCGATGAATCCAACCGCCGACCGTGCCCTCGCAGTGCGCCCCCGCTCGAACGCGTACAGCCAAAACGTGATGGTGCAGTTGTACAACAACTACAACTACGACCTCACGGGCATGGAAGTCGCCTACGAACTCGAAAAATATCGTAACGATGTAAACGCGACAGGGACACTCGTCCAGATGTATTACACCTTTAACGGCTCTCCCACGTCGTTTTCCGAGACCAACACCGATCCGACATTGGGCTGGGTTGCAGTCACGAACACGGCGAAACTCTTCAACCCCGATGCGAGCAACTCGAACGCGGTGAACGGCTATCCCATCTCGAAGATCCCCGTTTCGTCAACCATCGATTTTGGCAGCTATCTCCTCGCCCCGAATGCGAGCATTTATCTTGCGGTCGTTTTCTCACCAGGCGATCCGTCGAATCAGGGTGGAAACAACGCGCACAATTGCCAGATTTGGGGTCTCGACAACTTCGGAATTACCAAGCCGCTCCCTGTCGAGCTGACCGCATTCACTGCCAACCGTCTGAACGGCAAGGTGCAGTTGAACTGGCGCACCTCGACAGAAAAGAATAATCACGGCTTCTTCGTCGAGCGCTCATACAACCGTCAGACCTGGGAAAACCTCGGCTTCGTCGACGGCCACGGCACAGTGAACACACCGCAGCAGTATAGCTTCACCGACGCCCCGCGCGCCGATGCGACAGTGTCGTACCGCCTGCGCCAGGTCGATCGCGACGGAAAATACGAGTACTCGACCGTGGTGTCGGTTGCCGCACAGCGCGGATCCTTCAATCTGGTTCGCAACTTCCCGAATCCTTTCAACCCGTCCACCAACATCACATTCTCCCTGCAGCAGACCGAGACGATTTCGCTCAGCGTGTTCGACGCGGCCGGACGTGAAGTGGCGGTTGTGTACGATGCGCAGCTTCTCGACGCCGGTCAGCACACGGTTTCCTTCGACGCCACTGCACTGCCGAGCGGCATATACTATGCACACCTCTTCTCGTCGGCCGGTATCACCACTGCACGCATGGTGCTTGAGAAATAAATTCTGAGACATGCTCAAGAAAAAGCCCCGCCAATCGGCGGGGCTTTTTTGTTGTATCGGCTTCGATCCGTGCGTAACGCACTCTGTCGAGTCTTGCTCCATCTCCTTTCGGAGCACACTGATGCGCCCCGCAGTACACACACATGTGGCATGAACCGTCTGATACCCCTACGCGCAGAACGCGTTGCACTCGGCTTCGACCGAAAACACACAGGTCCTCCTTGAGGGAGGACCTGTGATTCATTGGAAAGACCAGCGGCTCGCTAGTCGCTCTTGCGCAACGCCTCGGCTCCGCCGACGATCTCGAGGATTTCCTTGGTGATGCTCGCCTGACGCGCGCTGTTGTATTCGAGCTGGAGGCGGTTGATGAGGTCCTTCGCATTGCTCGTCGCAGCGTCCATCGCGGTCATGCGGGCGCCCTGCTCCGCCGCGTTTGATTCGAGCAGCACGCGGAGCATCTGGAAATTGAGCTGTTTCGGTATGAGGAATTCCATCAACGCCTGTTCCGATGGCTCGTAGATGTAATCCACAAAACTGTGGAACGTATGACCGTGTGCCTCGACTGCGGGCACTTCTTCCGCGGGTATCGGCAACAACGTTTCCACCTGCAGCCTCTGCTGGATGATGGATTTGAACTCGTTGTATATCACCTCGACAGTACCAATTTCTCCCGACATGTATGTCGCGAGGATCTCGTCGATGATGACTTTTGCCGCGGCATGGTCGGGCGCATTCACAATGCCCAGATGTTTGCCCACCACCTCGATATCGCGCTTGACAAAAAACTGGTAGCCGCGCCGTCCGACACACACCAGGCGCACCTTGCCTTCGGCGTGTTTGTCTGCATAGACACGTTCAATACGGTCGACTGCGGCCTTGATGACGTTGGTGTTGAAGGCGCCGCAGAGGCCACGGTCGGCTGTAACAACCACGATAAGCACAGCCGCATCATCGCGCCCCTCGAACCACAGAGGGAGGCTTGCGCGGTCCACACGTGCGAGCATGTGTTTCATGAGACCGCGGAGATGTCGCGCGTAGGGACGCGCCGAGATGATGGAGTCCTGCGCGCGGCGCAGCTTCGCAGCCGCAACGAGCTTCATCGCCTGCGTGATCTTCGAAGTGCTTCGAATTCCCGCGATGCGCCGTCGGATTTCGCGAAGGTTCGCCATGGATCAGGCACCCGCCGAGAGTGAGAGGGAGAAGGATGCTGCAAAATCGCGTAATGCCTGCTCGAGCTTCGCGGCGGTTTCGTCGTTGATCTCGCGCGTGTCGGCGATCAGATCGAGCACGTCACGGTGGCGCGAACGCATCAATTCCAGAAATTCCTGTTCAAAACGCGGCACATGCGGCAGCGGAATTTCATCCGTGAAGCCCTTCACACCCGCAAAAATGCTGATGATCTGCTCCTCGATCGGCATCGGCTTGTACTGGCCCTGCTTGAGCAGTTCGAGGAGATGTGCGCCGCGGCGCAGGAGCTGCTGCGTGGCCTTGTCGAGGTCGGAGCCGAATTTTGCGAAGGCCTCGAGTTCGCGGTATTGCGCGAGATCGAGGCGCAAGGAACCGGCAATCTTGCGCATGGCTTTCACCTGTGCGTTGCCGCCCACACGTGAGACCGAAATACCGACGTTTACGGCGGGTCGCTGGCCCGCGTTGAACAGGCCGGGCTCAAGGTAAATCTGTCCGTCCGTGATCGAGATCACATTCGTGGGGATGTACGCCGAAACGTCGCCAGCCTGCGTTTCGATAATGGGAAGCGCTGTGAGACTGCCGCCGCCGAGTTCTTCGCTGAGCTTCGACGCACGCTCGAGCAGGCGTGAGTGCAGATAAAACACGTCGCCGGGATATGCTTCACGGCCCGGCGGGCGGCGGAGCAGAAGCGAAATTTCGCGGTATGCTGACGCCTGCTTCGAAAGATCGTCATAAATGACCAGCGCGTGGCGGCCGGCATCACGGAAATACTCGCCGATCGTTGCCCCAGAATACGGCGCGATGTACTGCATCGGAGCCGGGTCGTTTGCATTGGCAGTGACGATGGTGGTGTAGGCCATCGCGCCTTCTTCCTGCAGCTTCGTGTACACCTGCGCAACGGTCGATCCCTTCTGCCCGATAGCGACATAGATGCAATACACGGGATTCACTCCGCGGCGTCGCGCCTCTTCCGTATGCGTGTACTTCTGGTTGATGATCGTGTCGAGCGCGATCGCGGTCTTGCCTGTCTGACGGTCTCCGATGATAAGCTCGCGCTGTCCGCGGCCGATGGGGATCATCGAGTCGATGGCCTTGATGCCAGTCTGCAGCGGTTCTTTCACGGCCTGCCTCTGAATCACACCAAGCGCCTTCCGCTCGATCGGCATCAGTTGATCGGTGTGGATCACACCGCGCCCGTCGATGGGTTGGCCCAGAGGATTGATGACACGCCCGAGCATGTCCTCGCCAACGGGGATCGACATCACGCGGCCGGTGCGCTTCACCGTATCACCCTCGCTCACGCGCGACGATTCGCCGAACAGAATGCAGCCCACGTTGTCTTCTTCCAGATTCAGCGCCATGCCGAAAACATCGTTCGGAAACTCAATCAGCTCACCTGCCATACACCGCGTCAATCCATAGACGCGCGCGACGCTATCCCCCACCTGGAGGACTGTGCCGACTTCGTAGATGTCGACTTCGCTGTCGAATCCGCTGAGCTGTTTGCGGAGAATTGCTGATACTTCGTCGGGACGAACTTCTGACATGGGAACGATGCCTTTGGTATGGAGTGCCTGGAATGACTGGGAGAAAAACTAGGCGGCGCCGCTGATGAATCTCGCGCGCAGCCGTTGCAACTGGCGGCGCACGCTTCCATCGTACACGGTGTCACCGACACGCACGACGAGACCTCCGATCAGACCGGAGTCTTCGGAATAGGATGCGCTGACTGGTCCGCCCGTAAGCTCGGCGAGTTTTTTCTCGAGATGCTCGCGCTGTTCAGGGGGCATGGACGATTGTGACTGGACGTCGACGGTAGTGACACCGCGGTGGATTTTATCGAGCTCGAAGATCGCCTCGATGATTTCGTGCAGCAGACCTTCACGCCGCTTGACGAGGAGGAACTGCAGCATGTCGTAAATCGCCGGAACAACACGATCGCGGAAGAGGATTTCGAGCACCTGTTCCTTCTTTGAGAAAGGAATGATGGGCGACGCAAAGAAATGCTGCAGTTCACGCGACGAGTGGAAAATGTCGTGGAGATCAGCCAGCGATGCAAAGATCTTTGCACGTTCCTCGCCCTCGGGCAGGGAATCGAACATTGCGAGCGCGTAGCGCCGAGCGACACGGGAGATGAGCATTCGTCCGCCTCGGTCAGGTCAATTCTTGGGAAGGTCGGCGATGAAGGATTCCACGAGCGCCTTGTTGCGCGTCTCGTCGAGGTTCTCCTTCAGGATGCGCGACGCCGCGAGAATGGCGAGATCCGCGATTTCACTGCGGAGCTGGGCGAGGGCGGTTTCCTTCTCACGCTGAATATCGGCCTTCGCCTGCGTGGTCATCATGCGCGCCTGCTCCTCCGCCTTGGCGAGGATCTCGTCGCGCACCTTGTCGGCCGATTGCCTCGCCTCATCGATGATGCGGCGCGCCTCGAGTTCCGACGACTGCATGATCTTGCGATGCTCCGCAAGCAGTGCCTCCGCCTCTTCGCGCGCATGTTCCGTGCGCTGCAAAGTGGAACGGATGCCCTCTTCCCTCTTCTCGAGAGAGGCGAGCAGCGGCTTCCATGCAAATTTTTTCAGAATGAACAGGAGACATCCGAACGTGATGAACGTCCAGATAATCATCCCCGGTTCAAGCATCAACAGTTTATCCATGGTGGTGGCTCCGTGAAGCTGAAAGAAGCGGGGTCATGTGGCCGGATCGTGCCGGCCGCCCTGTTACTTGATAGCGAGAAGCAGACAGACCACCACGGCGAAGAGCGCGATACCTTCGATAAGCGCTGCCATGATGATCATCGCGCCGCGGAGATCGCCGGCGGCTTCCGGCTGACGACCGATCGCTTCAAGCGCTGCGGCGGCAAGCTTGCCGATACCGAGACCGGCACCGACGACAACAATGGCTGCGCCCAGACCGGCGGCGAGATGAGACAGACCCTCCATGGGATTCCTCCGTTGAAACTGATGAAATGGTGAAGTAACTGTGACTGACGTGTCTGTCAATGCTCCTGGTGAACGGACATTCCGATAAAGAACGCCGAGAGCATCGTGAAGATATATGCCTGAAGAAGGCACACAAAAATCTTGAGCAGCGACATGAAGAGCAGAAATACCAGCGACAGCGGCGCGACCGCCACGGTGTCGAGTCCGAAAATCAGCGCGTAAAAGGCACCGATCACAAGGCCGCCGGACACCATGTTCGCGAAGAGACGGACGGTCAGGGCGAAGGGCTTTGTGAACATGCCCATCACTTCGATTGGTATCATGATGATGTACAGCGGCCACGGCAAACCGTGAGGCACGATGCCTTTCATGTACCCGAAGACGCCGTTGGCACGCATACCGCCGCCGATCATCATAAGAAATGTGATGATGGCGAGTCCTGCTGTCACCGCGATATTGCCTGTCGAGGTCGCGCCGAAAGGCAGCAGACCAACGAGATTCATCGTCGCGATGAAAAAGAAAAATGTAAGAAGAAGCGGAAGATACCGCTTGGTATCATGGCCCAGGAATGGCGCGGCGACTTCGTCGCGAATAAAAACAATCATCGCCTCGATCATGTTGCCGAAGCCCCTGGGAACAGTCTTGCCCGCGTTTTTACGCGCGGCGAGCACGGTCATGAACACCGTGAGCAGACCGGCGATCCACATGTACACGAGGTGACGTGTCGGCGACAGATTCAGCGAAAAACCGGCAATGTTCACCACCCAATTCGTTGGCAGTTCCACCATTGGAAACGGCCATTCGTGGATATAGGGCGTGTTCTCGACCTTGTGCTCGAGAATCGACATCATCTCTTCTTTCGGCGTGAGACTGCTCACGTCGTGCGCGCCCGCATGATGCGCATCGTCACCGTGAGCCGCTACGGCAGCCGCCGTGTCGGATGTCGAATGCTCCCCGTGACCTGGTTCGTTTCCGGCGCGAAGCTGGAAGCTCGCCAGCAACGCGAGAATACCCGCGAGGGCTGTCAGTCGAGTGAAATATCCGGATTGTGTGCGCATGCGTGTGACGGAGATCGATCGGCTTATTTGCGGACCGGAATTCGCGCCGGTTTCAATTGATCGGTTTTGTGGTTGATGTAGAACACCTCGGCGAACAGCGCGATGGTGTAGAACACCATAAAAGAGCCAACGAAGGGGGCGATTCCGACTGGAGTGAACACGAGGAACAGCGCGATTGCAGCCAGGGAAAGAACGAACCGGACTCCCATTCCGGCCAACAGCAAGAGGATAGACATGCTGACGTTCATCCGGAATGCGCGCTCAATGAACACGTATCCCAAAAATGCATTGGTCAGAGCTAAAATACAACTGGCGAGATATTCTGTGTGATGGGGAAGGTCGAAAACATGCAAAAGGGCGTAGAGAAACATCAATAGCGACAGACTGATGAGGAACAGCGACCGCCCGCGCGCTGCTCCTTCACGTCGAGGAAATTTTAACACCTGAAAGCGGGATGTGCGTGCAAACATGAGCTTATTTCTCCTTAAAGAGTGACTGAGCCGACCTGAAAAAGCCGACCATGGCGATAACAACTCCGAGCACCGCCCCGATGACTGTGCATATGGGACGAAGTTCGAGCCACATATCCAGAGCATATCCAATCCCGAAAAACAGAAGGATCGTGCTGACCAACTGCCAACCGATCTGCGTGTACGGAAGCATGCTTCGAAGCGTTTCGCCGAGCCCGTGACCTTCCGTCTGCTGTTTCAAGGGGTGTGTCATTCCGTGGATGTGCGTTGTTTTCTCAGGTTCTGGAAATAGGATATTGCGAATCCATTATCAGAACAGCAGGTGGGGGTGAAAAAGTGCCCGGTTCGAAAAAAAATTCACAAAGGTGCGGGATAAAAGCGCCCTGCACAGGGAGAAGCGTTGAAATGCGCTTTCCTTCGTGCTGCAACGGAGTTCAGTTTCATGCGGGTCCCTCAGGATTTCCGTGGGGATCTGCGGCGCAGACGCGCCATGATTCTGCGCAGCAGCAGTTTCCAGAGCGAGAGGCCCATCGAATGTGAGGCCTGCAGGAGATATTGGATATCGTGCCTGTCCTCGGGAGCGAGATAATCGAGCAGACTGTGCTGTTCGTCGTTTCCGGCCTCGAGCAGTTGCCGCAGAGATGCGGCGACTTTGGCGTCCAGCGCCTCCAGCCGCACTTTTTGTGCGGGGTCCCGCGTATTCTGCAGGAGGTACTGGAGGTGGTCGTGCAGAATGGTCAGCTTGCGCAGCAGATCGAGCAGGGCCTGCTCGTCGCCGCGTTGCAGAAGCATGTCATGCAGATTCTCGAGCGCGTCGATGTGTGTGCCCCCCGCGGGCAGCATCGAGGCCATATCGATGTCGTCAACGGCGACGTAGACTTCGGAGAGGCGCTCGAGTTCATGCCCGTAGCCCACCACAATTTCCTCGGTCATTGCGTCGACCTGACGGTTCATCTCCGCGCGCAGACTCCTGAGCGATTCCTCATATTTCCGGCGGGCGTTCGGGCTCTGCGCATGTTCGAGCTGTCGCGCGAGTTCCCTTTCGCGCGACTGCATGTCGGCGATCAGCCGATGCTGTGCGGTGTCCTCCTCGAAGATGCGGTCGTGAATCAGACTTTTTGACGCGATCAGTTGGGACTTGCCGATTTTTACGGTGTTGATGATGATCTGATCACCGAGCAGCGAGCGGATCGCCTGCTCGTCGAGCGCGCATGCACCGTCGGTGATGACGAGTATTTCGGTTCCAGAGAGCTGCGGCAGACGCGAAATATCCTCGACGGCCTGCGTGATGGCCTTTGACATCGCGGTTCCATTTCCCAGCGTGTGCAGCCGCATGATGAAGCTGAGCAGACTGTGATAACTCTCCCTGTCGCGCGCTTCGTGCAGTTCTCCCACCTTCACGTCGAAGGTCCGCAGGTGGATGTAGCCGAGTTCCTTCAGGTTGTGCGCAAGAACATGGTAGACGATGGCTTTTGCGAGATTGATCCGGTTGCGCATTGCCATGGAACTCGAGGTGTCGAGAAGGATGTACAATTTTTGCTTGCGGCCGTCCGGCCGGTACTCCTCCTCGTCAGGATCGACGGCATAGTAGGTCGGTTCCTTGGGATATGGGACCCACAGCTCCTTTTTTGCGAGTTTCCGCCAGAGCACGTCCTCGGGCAGCAGCCATTGGCTGTTGTACATACGCGAGACATGTTGCGGTGAACGGATGAGTCCCGCCTCGTCCTCTTCCGACGTGGTCAGAATGACCTGCTGATCCTCGCCTGCCTCCTGCGCCTGGGTGCGCAGGGCCGGGCGCGCGAGCGAGAGTGCGGGCGCAAGCCGGGCCGTGAGTGTGTGATTCGCATCCTCGAGCACCCGCGCGATCTCGAACACGGCGGTGAAATCCGGCGGCAGGTTCTCATAGATATGCTCGAAGAACCCGAGGTCCTCCATCAGATCAAAAAAGTGATCGTAGAGCCCGGCCATTATGCCCAGACGTGAGCGATAGGATGGAAGAGTTCGTGTATCTCCCGCTCCTGCGCGTGCCGCAGATCGAGGATCTCCTCGGTCAGCGGTTCAAAGGTCTTGACATATCCCTCCAGCAGGCGCCTGTTGTGCTCGACCGAAGCGTCGGAGATGCCGAGGGTTTCACGCGCCCATTCCTTCAGTGTACGACGTATGGGCAGACCTTCGAGATCGGTAATGGATTGTTTCAAAAGCTCTGGTTCTGCACGCAGGCGGTCGAGCAGATCCTGGAAATCGAGCATACGCGTGATTTGCTCGAAGGCGCGCGCGGCTCCGAGCTGATGCAGAATCGTATCATACGACTTGAGGAACAGTTCCTTCTGCTCCTGCAGGCCGACGGTCGTGTGCAGATACCAGAGTTTCGCCACGTCCTCCTTGACGACTTCCTCCCTGCCATGCAGGAAGGCGCTGGCGCGGAGCATGTCCAGACTTTTTGTGTACGTGCGCGGAGAGATGTAGAAATCCTTGATCTGCTGCTGCTCCCGCGGTTTCTCCTTCAGGAGCCGGTTCCGCTGAGATTCATAGTGCCGCACGACGGAATTCGCAAAAAAGATGACGTCCTTTGGAATACGTATCGCGTTGACGGGATCACGTCCCGTGATAACGAGGGATGTGCGGCAGAGTACGTCGTACGGGATTTTCTCCGTGGGCTCGACCGCGCGGCCCCCATGTTCTATGTAATTTCGGGCGATTTTGTACTGGACGGATCCCACCTTTTTCGGGATGAACAAGGCCTTGTACACAAAGCGGTCGAGGATTGCCTCGGTGATTTCGCTGACGCGCAGGTAATTGGTGGCGGCGATGACACTGTGCACACGTGCCGGCACCTGCTGCACACCGAGGACAAGAGCGCGTTCGTTGAGGGTGGTGAGCAGCGCGCGCAGCGTATAATCATTCGCGTCGAAGATCTCGTCGATGAAGCCGAATTCCGATTCGACGAGCGAGTCGCGCGTGTTGTGTATGATACGCCCCTGTTTCAACTGCTCGATATCGAGTCCCCCGAAATACGTGTCAGGCTGTTGTTCCTTGGAGGCCTGTACCATAAAGACGTGAGCGCCGCTGAACATCGTAAAAATCTGCTGTGCGAGCAGCGACTTTGCCGCACCAGTGCGGCTCTGTATCAGAGCATGCTCGCGCGTGAGTAGCGCGCAGAAGATCTGATCGATGACCTCCGTTCTATTGATGATGCGACGGTTGACAAATTCGATGGCCCGCCGGAATACATCGATGGTCTGGTCGAACTGAAAAGCATGCGGAACTGCCACTCTATCCCCTGCTGAGAGAGTTGAAGGGAAAAATCACAAACACGGAATATACGGCGCGGAGAAATAATCTCGGCGTATTTTTCAATTCTTCGTGCTGGAGAGGCGGACCCGCATTTTCACCCCGCCGGGCCCGCTGAAGAAACGGGTGGGCATTTTTCCGTGTACGGCTTGACACTCGGCAAATCAGGAGCTACTTTCGCTAAAGTTAGGTGAAGCACTTGCAGTTCTGCTTTAAGTCCACCCGAATCACGGACTCGATCAAACATGCGGATATTCCCCCTATTTTTCCTGATGTTCGTCGGTTTGTGCGGGCAGTACACGGCAGACGCGCAAGTTGCCGGCTCATCGGCGGAACAGGACTTTGCCTTCGCAAGCGGCTTGTTTCGAGATAAAAACTATCAGCTTGCTTTCGAAGAGTTTACGGCACTTGTCGCGCGACACCCCGGCAGCGGACTCGCCGTGGATGCCGCCTATTACGCGGCGGAATGTCAATACCAGCAGGGGTATCTGACCGATGCCGATATCGCCTTCCGCATCTTTGTCGAAAAACATCCCCTTGGAAAACTCGCTGATGACGCGATTTTCCGCCGTGGAGAGATCGCATTCCGGCGCGGGGACCATACGGCCGCGCTCGCGCAGTATGACCGCATCCTCAACGACTATCCCGATGCAAACACCGCCCACGAGGCCGCGTACTGGGCCGGAGAGAGTGCCCTGCATCTCCGCGATTTCGACCGCGCTCGGGCACTGTACCGACGCGCCTACGAGCGCCATCCCGAGGGACGGATCCGCGACTATGCCGCTTTTTCGATCGCGTATGTCGACGAACAGGAGGGTCGGATATCACAGGCGCGCAGCGGATACATTTCTTTCCTCGAACAATTCCCTGGCAGCGCGCTTCAACCCACGGCAAAAACGCGAATCGGCGCGTGTGCATTCGCCGAAAAAGACTACCGCGGTACAATTCAATGGCTCGACTCCCTGGCCGACAGTCCCGATCCCGCCAATGCCTCCGAGCGCCTCTTTCTGCGCGCGGAAGCATATTACCAACTCGGCGAGCATCTGCAGGCCTCACGCCTGTACAGCGCGTTTCTCGATGCGTATCCCACCCACGAACGCGCACGCGCCGTGTACTACGCTCTCGGGTGGTGTTATCTCGAATTGAAAAAATACACCGAGGCCGCCGTGGCCTTCGACAGTGCCGCATTGGGCAGTCCCGAACTTGCCGAAGCGGCACTCTTCCGTAAGGGAATGGTATTACGACTTGACGGCAAGGCCGAACAGTCTGCGGCAATTTTCGAGCGGCTCATAGCAGACCGCCCTTCGGGCATGTATGCCGACAATGCCTCTTTCGAACTGGGAATGAATGCGTTCCAGGCCGAGCGATTCACCGATGCACTGGGCCGCTTCGAACGCGTCATCGATCGTATTCCACGAAGCGATGTGCGCACCGATGCCTGGTTCATGGCGGGCGAATCACTCATGAAATTACGACGTCCCGCGGAAGCCGCCGCGATGTTTGCCGCCGCGGCGGCGGATACCGTGGACGCTCCGGTCCGCACCAACGCACGATTCCGGCTTGGCCATGCTCATTTTGAAGCCGGCCGTTTCGCACAGAGCGCGGCCGCATTCGCATCCTTCATTGATTCACACAGCGGCGATACGCGCTCGGCCGAAGCGCGTCTGTGGCTCGGAGAAGCGCTGTTCCACGCGAAGCGCTACAGCGAGGCGGTGCAGGCATACACGGGCGCGTCGCAGAACACACGCGAGCCGGGACTCCGCCAGGACGCACTCTACGGCACAGGCTGGGCACAGTACAGCGCGGGCCGCTACCGAGAGGCGGAGGCAACATTCCTGTCGTTGATCGATACGTATCGCGGCGGACGCAGGGAAGCGGACGCGCTCGTACGACTGGCGGACGCGCAATACGCGCAGAAAAAGTTCTCGGATGCAGCGCGCAACTACCGCAGTGCCGCAAAGAAATTTCCGAAACACATACTCACTCCGTACGCATTACTACAGCAGGGAAACGCCGAGCATCGCAGCGGGGACACCCCCGCGGGTGTCGCGACACTGCGATCGCTGCTCGCCTCACATCCCGGATCCGATGTGGCGGACAAGGCGCAGTTCAGTCTCGCCTGGTTCTACTTCGAGACACGCGATTACGTGAAGGCGATCACCGAATTCCGCGCTCTCGAGGGCTCGTATCCGACCAGCACCCTTGCGCCGCAGGCGCTGTACGCGATCGGGGACTGCTATTATAACATGGGCCGTTACGCCGACGCCGAAACCGCGTACACACGCATCCTGACCCAGCATCCCGACAGCCGGCTCGTGCCGAATGCCCTGGACGGCATCGCACAATGCCGTCAACTGGCCGGCGACCCGAACGCCGAGAAGTTTCCCGCCGAGTGGCTCGAGAAAAATGGGAACGCTCCGGGCGCCGACGACGTGCTGCTTGCGCTTGCGCGCAGAGCATCCGTCGGAGGCGATGCGACCTCAACACGCGCGATGCTGGCGGATTTCATGGCCAAATATCCCGAAAGTCCTCTGCGCAGCGATGCCATGCTTCTGCGCGCCGAGGCCTATCGCGAGGCGCGCCTGTATGACAGCGCCCGCGCGTCCCTCACGCACCTTTTGGATGCGGGCAATGATGCAGCCGTGCTCGAACGCGCCCGCTTCGCATCGGCGCGCATCGCCATCGACGAACAGGATCCCGAAACGGCGCTGGCTCTCTACGATGCGCTTCAGCGACAGGGTCTCATTGCGCATACCACTGCGGAACTTGAATTCGACCGCGGCCGCGCGCATACAATGAACGGCGCCGACGACGCAGCCCTCGCAGCATACGCTGCCGCACGTGCAGCGGCTGACGAACCGACCTTTGCCGACCGCGGTACCATCGAAGCGGCACGTATACTGGCACGGCGCGGTTCGGTCGATACGGCCCTCGCTCTGCTTGCGCCGATTGCGGCATCGAGAATCGACGACGTGGGGGCTGAAGCGCAGTACCGCACGGGCGACCTGCTGGCTAACGCGCAGCGCAGTGCTGAAGCCGAAAAGGCGTGGCTGCGCGTCGGGTATGTGTATCCCGAGTCCGCGGAATGGTCTGGCAAAGCCCTGCTCGATCTCGGTGCCATGTACGAAGCCCGGGACAAGGGCGCGAAGGCGGCGGAAACATACCGGACGCTGATAGCGAAATACCCCGGGACGGCAGCGGCCGGTGAAGCTCAGAACAGATTGGCGAGAGTCCAGTGACCGGCCGCATCCGACTTTGTTTCGTGGCCGGACTCTGCGCCTTTGCAACCTTTGGCGCACCGGCACAGCACAAGCCCCTACCCCCCACAACCGCGCCGGGCATCGACAGCGTAAAGCGACGCACCGAGACCAAGGCGATCGCCCTGCCCGAATACACCATCACCGGCGCCGACATGATACGGCTGCGGGAAGGCGGCAAGGAAGCGCTCGACGCGTTTGATCCATCCGCCCTGGTAGCCCGTGCGGGACGCGGGATTCGCGAGCTGCCGGAAGGCGCACCGGCCCTCACGCAGCCGGTGCTCGAACAACCGCTGCTGCTCGGACGCGCTGTCAATCTTTTTGCCCGCGCAACACTGGGTCTTTTTGCGACACCCGCGCTCGACGTACGCGCGGCGCAACAGTTCGAACACGGTGACGCCTTCGCTCGCGCTGCACTCGAGAGGAGCAACGGCCACACGGACCACGCCGACCGCTCCTCCGCCTCCATCGAAGGCGGAGGCGGTTCGTTTTTGCCCGCCACCCTCCCCGCATTCTTCGCCCGTTCACGCGTCGAAGGTCAGGCGGCGGCAGAGTACCGCACGTACTCACTCTACGGTGACCGCATCGACCCCGGTTCTCCGGCGCTTCTTTTCTCGCGAAAACGGAGCGGTTTCTCCTTTTCCGGCGGCCTGATTTCGCGTCAGAACCGCGTCGTGGATCACGCGTTCAACTTCGGACTCGAACACACAAATATCCGAGAGGCCCTTGCCGTAGCCGACAGTTTCACCGTGCCAGAAGGCCGTTTTGCCGACACGCGGGTCCACGTCTCCGCCCGCGCTCGCACGCTCCTGCGTGGTTTCCCGCTCGAGGGCGGTTTCGAGGCCTCGATCGAATACTTCCGCGCGCCTCTGGGTAGTGCCACAACGCGCCCCTTCTTTCTCGCCGGAAGCGCACGGTCGCAGTGGTGGATTCGACCGGACCTCTCGCTGGACGGCGGACTTGCACTCACGCTCTATCGTGGCTCCAGCAGCGCCGCGCAGGGGCGCATATATCCGGACATCGAGCTCCGATATTACTGGGACGCCGATCTGTCGGTCGCCGCGGCTGTCACGCCGCGCGTCGAGCGTGTAACCTATCGCGGAATCTTCGACGAGAATCCGTACACATCACTCGACGCGGAATTGCGCCACGATGACATCCCTGTCGCGATCGCCCTGTCGGCCCGCTTCG
Organism: Ignavibacteriota bacterium; assembly: GCA_016218045.1. Lineage (NCBI taxonomy): Bacteria > Pseudomonadati > Ignavibacteriota > Ignavibacteriota bacterium. The sequence goes on along the minus strand of JACRFB010000063.1, from coordinate 48,262 downwards.
ACGACAGGCGACGTCTCGCCTTCGACGTATCCGCGGAGTATCGCGAGTACGCAACACACGGCGTCTTCATCCGCAGTTCCGAACCATACTCCACGCAATGGGACGTCCGCTATCCAGGCCACGCAAGCATTTTCACCGTACACTCCGACGCGCAATGGCAAGCGACCCGCCTCGATCGTGTCGCGGCCTGTGTGGATCTGCGCAGTTCCTACATCCGCGCGCTCGATGCGGCGGTCCCCTACCTTCCGGCGTTCGAATTGCACGCCGTCTATACGCGTGGTTTCGACATCCCACTTGAAGTGCAGGCCGGTTTGCGCCTTGTGGGTTCTCGCACAGCCGATGCCGTTACGCTCGCGAGCGCGGTGCTGGTCGACGTGCGTGCCGAATACCGACTCACACGGTACGCCGCTGCGTACGCTGCAGTGGAGAATATCTTTGGTTCACGATGGGAACGCTATCGCGGCTACAGCGAACGGCCGCTGTTTCTCGCCGCTGGAATAACCGTCCGACTCTGACCCAATGTTGCGCACAGAACACATACTCTACCGCATCTCGCAGGAGCTGTCGTCGCCGATCGAGCAGGTGGCGCTCGCGTACGGATCAATCGTCACGGCGGTACACACGAGTCTCGCCGCGGGACGCCGCGTCGATTGCGGGCGGCTGGGCCTGCTGTCACTGCACGAGGGACAGATCGTGAAAACACACGCGGCGCAGGACGTGACTGACACGCTGCGGTTCGACGTCGTGTTGCGTGAGTACTGCGTGGCCGCCGACTTTCCGGCAGAGGCCGCTGAGCGCGTGCGGGAACAACTGCTGCTCCACGTATCCGATGCGCTCGATCGACGCGAATCCGTGACCCTGCAGGACCTCGGCATATGGCATCCCGCCGCTCGAGACGGCGTGCCGGCGTTTGTGCCCGCTCCCTTAATCGTACCCGAGCTGCCGCGCGGCGGTGCAAGTTCCGTCACAGCCACGGCGTCAAGCGGCACGGTGGATGTATCCCGGCTGATCGCCGAGGTGCATCGTGAGATGGGCTTTGATCCGCCCGGCGACACGCTGGAACCGGGAGCCATCGATGTTGCCGCGCTCATCCGAGTTGTGCGCAACAACCTGCCCGAGCTGCCCGACGACGGAGCCAGCGACACAGGAACATCGCGTCTCCTTCGCTCGCTCGCGACGGAATCACGCGCCAGTGCCACCGGACTCGGATCGGACGGTCCCTTTGTTGAAGCGGAATCCGCCGGCGACTTTGAGCGCAACCGCGAGCAGCTCTTTCATCCGCCCGAGCAGAAGCACAGGCAACGGAAATCCGCGGCCAGTATCCTCGCCATGCTGTTTCTGGTGATCCTCATTGTGGCCGTGGCCTGGTTCGCCGGATTCTTCGACGAAATGTTTTCATCTCCGGTCGTCGGCATGCCGCCCGATGCGGCGCCAAGCGCCATCCACCAATACCCGCAGTCCTTTCCCACCACGGAGCACGTGTCATGACGCTTCTTGATCTTTTCCTTCGCGGAGGAACCATCATGTGGTTCATTCTCGCAAGTTCCATACTGGCACTGTACATCATCGTGCAGAAGTTCATCGTGCTGTCGCGCGCGAAAGTCGACGGCGGCAAATTCATTTTACAGATCCGCAGCGTGCTGCAGGGCGGCGACATCTCCGCGGCGCTGTCGTTGTGCGCGCAAGCAAATACTCCACTCGCGAGCATATTGCGCAGCGGTCTCCTCAAATTGAAGGGCACCTCGCAAGATGTGCGCGACGCCATCGACGCGGCGGCACGCAACGAGGTGTACAAACTCGAGCGTGGACTCGGACTTCTTGCGTCGGTGGCAGGCATCGCCCCCCTCCTCGGTTTCCTCGGCACCGTGACCGGCATGATCGCCGCGTTCCGCGCCGTGGAGTTGAATCAGGGCATCGTGAATCCGACCATGCTTGCCTCGGGCATCTGGGAGGCGCTCATCACAACAGCGTACGGATTGATCGTCGGTATTCCCGCGTATTTCATGTACAACTATTTTGTGAACCGCATCAGCCATTTCGTGTTCGAGACCGAGAATAGCTGCAACGATTTCCTCGACATCGCCGCCGCCGACACCACGCGCGGCGCGCAGCGCTGACACCGGCGTGGCAGGAGATGTCAGCATGAGAATCAGACTTCCGCAGACACACACAACCCTGTCGGCCTTCAGTTACTCGTCGCTGACGGACATCGTACTGTTGTTGCTCATCTTTTTTCTGCTCACCTCGTCGTTCATCGCGACCAAATCCCTGACCGTGAAATTGCCGGATGCGCGGAACGCGCAGGCGACCGAGCAGGGCACGGTGACCGTGACGTTGGAAAAGAGCGGCCGCATTCTGATCAACGACACCGAGACCACGGCGGAGGCCTTCGCGGGGCAACTGCGCGCCCTGCTCACCGAACCCGCGAAACAAACAATCGTGCTTGCGGCGGACAAGGAAGTGCCGTTTCAGAATGCGGTGCGTATCATGGACGAGGCCAGGGGCCTGGGTGTCGCACGGTTTTTCATCTCGACACGCGAGGCGGCGACAGCGCCATGACCGCGCGATCCGACGATAGGACGAGCTGGGCCGTATCCATCGGCACACACGCGCTGCTGTTTCTTCTTGCGCTGCTGCTCACCGTGCAAAATGAGATACCGCCGCCTTCGGAGGTGGAACTGCTTTTTGCCGCTCCTGCCGCCCCCCCTGACGTTGTTGCACCGGCACCAGAAAAACGAATCGCACCCACGACGCCGGCTATCACACCCGCACCAGCACAGCGCCGCAGTGCCGCTCCCGCCCGCACACCCGCGGCACGCACGACACCCCGGACTCCGGCAGCTTCGGCGCAACGCGCACAGCGTACCTCACCCACGGCGCAACGGACGTCGCCGACCTCAGGAGTACAGAGCCCCGCGCAAGGTTCGAACACACCACCCAAGACCGCTCCCGTGCCTCCGCGTCCTCGAAGCATGGATGCCGTCGATTTTGCGGAACGCGGCAGCAGCAGCGGCACGCGCGGTGCAGCAAGCGACATGCAGACGCGATCGAATCCGGGGGTGCCGGCAGGCACCGGTCAGCGCCGCGAAACCACGCTGCCCGGAATCGAGGGGAGCACGCAACAGCGCGACAAACCCGGCACACCCGACGGTTCCGGCACACAAAACACCGGCGAACTGAGCGCCACACCACGCGCCGGCGTGTCGCTGGACTGGGGCGCGGGTGCTTCACGCACACGCATATCGGGCCAGCTCCCGGCATTCCCGCGCGACGCGCAGCGCAGCGCGCAGGTGCGGGCACGTTTCCGCGTCCGCCCCGACGGCAGCGTGTATGCTGTGACCATCGTGCAGAAGGCGGCGCCCGCGTTTGACGACGCAGTGCTCGCGGCAGTGCGCGCGTGGCGCTTCAATCGCCTACCCGCGAACAGCGCTTCGGGCGATCAGGAAGCGACAGGCGTCTTCAACTTCCGCCTGCAGTAGCGCTCAAGCCGCCGGCGTCTGGGGCTCGGCCCGCCGTCCCTTCTTCGACGTGCGGAAATATGTGAGGTACATGACCGCCTCGAGGCAGGTGACGATGAGCAGCGAGATACCGTCGCTGTCGAGCCACGGACCCACGCCCGTGTCGGGAATCAGGAAGCGCACGATGAAACCGGCGATGGTCCACCCCACAGAAAAAATGACTGCAATGAATGCCAGTGTCATGAAGGCGTCGGAGAGTTTGGTCTCGCTGTAACTCTTCGCGAACGCATACGCAGCGCCGACGATATGGATGTAGAACACGGTGATGGGAATCATGGTCAGTACGCATCCTTGCCGAAGAGGACTGCGCGCACCGTCTTGAAGATGATGCGCATGTCGAGGTTGAAGGACCAGTTTTCGATGTAATAGAGATCGTATTTCGTGCGTTCGATGATCGGCACGTCGCCACGCAGGCCGCTGACCTGCGCCCATCCGGTGAGGCCGGTTTTCAGGCGATGGCGTTCCAGATATTTGGGTACGTAATTCTTGAATTGGCTCACGAATTCCGGTCGTTCCGGACGGGGACCCACAACGCTCATGTGGCCAAACAGAATGTTCAGGAATTGTGGTGTCTCATCGAAGCTGAAACGGCGCAGCCATTTGCCGATGCGGGTGATGCGGGGATCGTTCTTGCGCGTCCACGTCGGGCCGCTGGCCGATTCGGCATCGATGCGCATCGTCCGGAATTTGTACAGTCGAAATTCCCTGCCGTCGAGTCCGATCCGCACCTGCGTGTACAGGATGGGCCGTCCCGATTCGATCCACACCAGCACAGCCACAATCGCGGCGAACGGTGCGCAGAGCAGAAGCACAAGAGAACTGAAGGCGATGTCGAAGGCGCGCTTTGCCACGCGCCCCCAGGTCGTCATCGGAACATCCTTCACGCCCAGAAACGGCAGTCCGAAAAATTCATGCACACGCAGCCGCGTGGGTGAAATGCCGATCACTTCCGACTGCAGCATGAGCTGCACGTTAAGCCCGAGCAGCGCGTTCATCACGGTGTTCACCGCGTCGGGATCGGGCGCATCGAGGCACACCACCACGGTCTCGACACGGTATTCCCGCACCACGGAGGTGAGATCGTCCAGTGAACCGAGCCGTGGAATACCGGGCAGATCGAGCCGTTCGTCTTCTCCCGAAACATATCCAATGATCCGATACCCCGCCGCGGGTTGCTGCGACATCCAGAACGCGAGATTCTGCGCTGTAGCGTTTGATCCGTACAGCAGCACGTTCCGAAGCTCACGTCCACGGCGATACAACCAGCGCTCGTACGAGAGCACCATCACTCGTCCGAAAAAAATGAACCCGATGGAAAGCAGCCAGATGATGAGGAACACCAGGCGCGAGTACGAGAAGTCCCGATACAGGAATGCGAGACTCATCACGGCGAGCATCCCGAATCCCGTGCCGCGCACAATCGCAAAAAACTCCGAGCTGAAATCCGCCGCGCGGCGCGCACGGTAGGTTCGTTTCGAATTAAAAAGCAGTATCCATACGGGCGCGACGAGGAGCGCTCCGTAGAGATATCCTTCGAAGGGCGGATATCCTTTCGTGACGGGGATGATGGTGTGCAGCGGACCGATAAATCGCAGTTGAAACGAGGCGACGAAAGCTCCGACTATGGCGGCAAAGTCGCAGGCCACCATCAGGAAAGGGATGAGCAGATCGTTGCGTCGCGAGCCGGTCATGGCAGTGCTGCGGATCCGGGCGCCGCGCCTAAAATTCCACTTTCAGATTCACGGTTGGGAGGAACGGCAGCATGTCGATGCGCTGTCCCGTGGTCTGGTTGTAGTAGAACATGTTCTTGCGGTTGTACACGTTGATGATGCTGCCCTCGGCGATGATGTTCACCCAGCCGAAGCGGAAGGTCTTCGCGACGTTAAAATCGAGACGGTGATACGAGGGAAGACGGCCGCGGTTTTTATCCCCGAGTATCGTGTAGGGCAGCCCCTTTTCGCCGCCGTATCCCGTTCCATCGAAGAGTCCGCCGAACAACAGGCGATCGTAGAAACCCATGATTTGCGTGAAGGGCAGACCAGACCCGAATTCCCAGCGAAGGCCGATGTCCCATCCCCCACCGGGCCGCACACCCGCGAGAAGATTGAGGTTGTGGCGACGGTCGTAGCGCGGCGAGTACGTGAAGTTCCCGACGCTGCGCTCGGTGAAACTGAGCGTGTACGACAGCCAGCCGTAATACACGGGATGCTTCTCCTCGATGAACAACTCGAGGCCGTAGGAACGTCCGTCGGCGGACACAAAATCCGGATCGCTGGCATCGACCTTGTCGCGATTGTATTCGACAAGATTCGCCATGTCCTTGTAATACGCCTGGACGTTGAAATTCAGTCCCGGAACAAAACCCGCGGTGCCATCCACGGCGAAGATAAAGTGGTCCGCGCGCTGCGACGGCATGTCGGACGAGATCGGAATCCATGTTTCGAAGAGCGACACCACGTCGTCCTCGTTGGTGATCGTCATCATGCGCTGGTGCACGCGCGAGTACGAGAGTTTCACCGAATGCGCGGCCGAGACGTCGTAGCCGACGGAGAGGCGCGGTTCGAAAGCGTCGCCGGAATTTGCAGAGAGCACCGAAAACAGATCGGAGCGGATGCCGGCCTCGATGGAGAACGGATTGAGCTGCTTGAGTTTGTACCGGAACCAGATGCCTGTTTCGCTGTTGCGCTCGCTGATCTCGCGGCGGTAATTCGCGGCGTTTGTAAACGAATACTTGTATTCGGGGAAGCGGAACATAAAACCCGCGCCGTACATATCGCCGCTTTGCTGGAAATATGTGACGCCCCCGTTGAAGTACGAGTCGTTCACCTCCGAGGAGCGCGCGGTGACCGAGGAATTCTCGCGCGGACGCAGCTCGCCGTTGAAGGCGCTCATCGAGAAGGTGGTCTCGATGAGGTATTTGTTCTCGAGCACCTGGAACCAGGTAAGACCGTAGGCGCGGTTGTTCCAGAGGTATTCCGGTTCCACGGCCGACGCGGGGCGGATGATATCACCGCTGAGCAGGGAGTGGAAAGAGATGCGCCCGTTCTCGCCGGTGCTGTGGTTCACACGCGCGATAAGATCGTAGAAGTCGAACGGTGTTTCGCTCTTCACGAACTTCTGCAGCATGTCGTCGAGGAAACTCTTGCGGCCGGCAATCATCCACGATCCGTCCCATGGTGTCGGACCCTCGAGCATCACCTTTCCCGCCACGAGACTCGCGTTCAGTTTTCCCGCGAAGCGGTTCTTGTTGCCCTCGCGCGTGCGGATGTTGATGACCGACGAAAGCCGGTTGCCCCATTGCGCGGGGAAGCCGCCCTTCAGTATCTCGGCCTCCTTGATCGCGTCGGCGTCGAAGATCGAAAAGATGCCGAGCGCGTGGAAGGGATTGTAAATCGTCATGCCGTCGAGCACGATGAGGTTCTGATCGCCGCCGCCGCCGCGCACGTAGAACTGGCTGCTGACGTCGCTCGTCGCCACCACGCCTGGCAGCACGGAGAGAGTGCGGAACAGATCCTTCTCGACGATGGTGGGAACGATTTCGATCTCGCGTATGCCGATCGGCTGCGTCGAAATCTCGGTGTCGTAGCGCACATGGCGTTCGGCCACTTGCTCGACGCCCTCCATCATCACGGGATTGGGCGCGAGAAGAAAGTTCGCGGACACGATTTTACCCGCCTCGATGCGTACCTGCCTCTCGACGGTGCGGTATCCGATGATGGTTGCGCGCACTGTGACGGTACCCGCGGGTATGTTGCCGATGAAGTAAAAACCATTGTGGTCGGTCGCGGCTCCCATGCCTTTCGACACGATCACGATGTTGACCAGCGACAGGCGTTCACCGTTCGCCGAGTCGGAAACAAAACCCTTAACGCCCCCCTTCTGGTCCTGGGAACGGAGCAACGGAACAGACACGACAAGAATGAGGAGCAGGAGCGGAATCAGAGATCGAATTTGCATATTGTATCTGCAGTCGTGGCGGCATACAACACAAACATAGCGCCTGCGTGCTCCGTCAGCATCATCTTCGAAGTGTATGGAACTCACCGACGCACAGCTTCACTTTCTCCTCTCGGATCGTTTTGAAGCCGTACATGCGGCGTACGGTCAATTCCATGAAAAATACAGGGATTCACTCAGAATCCAAACGCATCTGCGTGCCGCCTTTCCCGATCTTCCGCCGGCATTGTTCGCCGCGGCGGCCGAGCAGTGGGAGCTGCGCCGGCGCGCGGCAGGGAAAACGGCCCTTGGTCCACGGGCGCTCTACACACGGACGGGAGCGGAGCAAGCATCGTCCGCCTCCGCTGCGTCCTTCCACGCCTCGCTGTTTGCGGGCCGCGAGGTAGTGCGCGAATGGTGCGCGGGTGTCGGCAGCGACACACACGCGTTTGCGCAAGTCTGCGGCGCCGTCCATGCCGTCGAAGCCGATACCGTTACCGCAGCCCTGCTCGAGCACAACATGCACGCTCTCGGTTGCACGCACGTGTCCGTTATCAAAGCGCGCGCGGAAGACGATGCGGCTACGCGTCCCTTCGCTCCGCACGAAGCCCTCTTTGCCGATCCGTCGCGGCGCAGCGACGGCACGCGTCTCATCGATCCCGAACGCATGTCGCCTCCTCTCTCCTTCTGCCGCGCGGCCGCGACAAAAATCACGGCAGTTGTCAAGATCGCGCCCGCTGCGGATATCCGCGACACCTTCTGGAAAAAATGCTTTCTCGCTGTCGGCGACGAGTGCAAGGAACAACTGCTGCTGCGCGGCTTCGACGTGCCGGACGTCTCGGCAGCGGATGCCGTCACTGGTGAACGGTGGTCTCCTTCACATGAAGCTGCATCCGTCCCTGGTCCGACGCGCCCCAAGTATCTCATCGAACCGCATGCAGCGGTGATACGCACGGGGGCTGTAGCGGAGTATTTCCGTGAGCACAAATCCGTCCCCGTTGATCCACGGATCGCGTACGGCATTTCCGCAACGCTGCCTCGCGCCTCGCGCTGGCACACTGCCTTCGAGGTACTCGAGGTTGTGCCCTATCAGCGCCGCCGCGTGCAGGACGCGATCGATGCGCACGACTTCGGTCCGCATACAGAAATCAAAAAGCGCAGCTTCCGCCTCCTGCCCGAACAGATCCGCGCCAGCTTCCGTTTCCGCGGCCACAGCGCCGGCGTGCTGATCTGCACCCGCATAGGCGACACACACGTAGTGTACCTCTGTAGCCGTGTGGATGGAAGCGGCTCTACGTCGAAATAACACCTGTATACAGAACGCCCGCGGAGAACGACTCCCCGCGGGCGTGAATACCAGTTGAATCGTACGCGGTGTTACTTCTTCAGCTCGGCGAACGCTGAGAGGAAATGCGCTGCCGTCGCGAGACCCTTGTCAAACTGCACCAGATCGAACTTCTCGTTCGGAGCGTGCAGGTTGTCGTCGGGGAGGCCGAAACCCAGAAGCACTGCTTCGACGCCGAGTATGTGCTGGAAGTCCGCAACAACAGGAATTGATCCGCCTTCACGCGTGAAGAAGGGCTCCTTCTTGTACACGGCCTTGATCGCAGCCGACGCCGCCTGCATGCCGACCGATTCGATGGGCGTCAACGCGGGATGTCCGTTGTTGTCGTACAGCTTCACATCGAGTTTCACCGTGGGCGGTGCAACACTCTTGACGTAGGCGGTGAAGAGCTTCGCGATTTTCAGCGGATCCTGATTCGCGACGAGCCGCATCGATACCTTTGCATGCGCTTGCGCGGGGAGCACCGTCTTCACGCCCGGTCCCGTGTGACCGCCCCAGATGCCGTTCACTTCGAAGGTCGGACGCGAGCCCGTGCGCTCGACAGTGGTGTACCCCTGTTCGCCGTGCGGCATGGTGGCGCCGATCGACTTCGCCCACTTTTTGTCGTCGTGTGGAAGTTTTGCAAGCGCCGCACGCTCCTTCTTGGTCAGAGGCACAACGTCCTCGTAGAAACCGGGTATCTTGATCTTGCCGGACTTCGGATCCTTGCATGCGACGAGGATTTCCGACAGCACCTGGATGGGATTCGCGACGCCGCCACCGAAGGTGCCGCTGTGCATGTCGCCCTTCGCCGAGGTGACGGTCATCTCGAGATAGGTGAGACCGCGCAGACCGTAGGTGATGCTCGGCTCCTTGACACCCATCATGTGAGTATCGGAGATCAGAATAACATCGCAGGCGAGCATCTTCTTGTTCTTCTTGACGAAGTCCGCCAGGTTCGTGCTCCCGATTTCCTCCTCGCCCTCGACGATGAACTTCACGTTGACGGGAAGCGCGCCATGCGTCTTCATGAACGCTTCGACGGCTTTGAAGTGGATGAACACCTGCCCCTTGTCGTCGGCTGATCCGCGCGCAAAGATTTTTCCATCGCGCATTACCGGCTCAAAGGGCGGCGAATTCCACAGCTCCAACGGCTCCGCGGGCTGCACATCGTAGTGCCCGTAAATAAGAACCGTCGGTGCGCCCTTCGCGCCGAGCCACTCGCCGGTCACGACCGGATGGCCCTTCGTGGGATGCACTGTCACGTTCTGCATGCCGATGTTTTTGAGCTGTGCTTCGACAAACGCCGCGGCGCGGGCGATGTCGGGTTTGCGCTCGTCGCTCGTGCTGATGCTCGGAATGGAAAGGAAGGTAACGAGGTCCGCAAGAAACGCGTCGCGGTTCGCCGCAAAAAACGCGAGGATGTCTTTCATGCAATGCTCCGATGATGTATGGGGTGCAGTATCCGATGCGCGGAAGAATCGAAACACAAACTACGACATTGTCCGCTCCTGCAAAACACCGTCAATTGAAGTAGAAACGGAACCGGATCGAGGTGGAGATATTCAGATACGATTCGGACACCTCGGAATACGTGCTGGAAAGCGGGTCCTCCTCTCCGATGATGATATAGCTCCAGTGTACGGCGGTCCCGACACTGAACCGTTTCGCAAAGGAGTATTCACCGCCCAGCACGAAACCGAGCAGCGTGTTCGATTGGGATGTGGTGCTCTCCTTGGAGCCCGGCGAGGAGGGTTTGCTTTTTGTAGACGTGGGCGCAAGAGCAAATTCCGGCCCGAGATACAGGGAGACGTTTTCCGCTCCGCCGACTCTGTCGATGAAGTAGTGCACGCCGGCGCCGAGACGCATCTGTGTGAATGACGCGGTGCTTGTCGTTTTATCGAAATATATGCGCTCGTGCGAGCCGGACAGGTACCCCACCTCCGGTTCGATGCGGAAATTTTTTGTCAGGAACACAGGGACGCAGACTGTCGCGAAAGACCACGGCGTGTACGCATGCTCCTGGTCGATGGCATACACTAGGACAGACTGCGACATACTTACACCAAAACCGACACGAATATCCGATTCCTGTGCCTGCGACACCACGGAACCAAGCATACATGCAACAATGAGGACCATCATGACACGTACCATGTGCACCTCGAATTTCAGTAGAAGGATACAGTGAGTATTCGTAACGTTACTCACATTGCGGGCCACAATCAACGCGTGGGAACACGCATTTCCGCGGACATCCGAAATTTCGTCAACAGATGACGCCGCCGCCGAGCACGTCGTCGCCGTCGTAGAAAACGGCCGACTGTCCGGGTGTAATGGCGCGACGCGGGGCGTCGAACACGATACGCAGCGTGCCGTCTGCGTGCGGATGCAGTGTCGCGGACGCTCCCTCGTCCTTGTACCGGATCTTCACACGGGCGCGCAGCGGTGCATCGGGGAACGACCGCTTCTGCATGACAACATCACGCGCGGTGAACGTATCCGTGTACAGATCCGCATCACGGCCCACAGTGACGCGGTTCGACTGCGGATCGATGCCCGTCACATACACAGGCTCGCCGACTGCCACATTCAAACCCCGCCGCTGGCCTATCGTATAAAACGGATATCCGTCGTGTTTCCCGATCACGCGCCCGTCAAACACCACATCACCGTCCCGGACCTTCCCCTGGAGCCCGTCCACGCGCTCCTTCAGAAATCGCGCGTAGTTATTGTCGGACACAAAACAGATCTCGTAACTCTCGCCTTTCCGCGCCGTGTGCAGTCCGAAACGCTGTGCATGCAAGCGCGCCTCGTCCTTGGTGAGACCGCCGAGGGGGAAAAGCGTTCGCGCGAGACTGTCCTGCGACAGCGCCCATAACGCGTACGACTGATCCTTCGACGCGTCGATTCCGCGTGTGATCCAGTGGCGTCCCCCATCGGCGTCGGATCCGACACGTGCGTAGTGCCCCATGGCCACGCGGTCCGCGCCCAGTCCCAGCGATTTTCGGATCAGTTGCTCCCATTTGATTCCACGATTGCAGAGCACGCAGGGATTGGGCGTCGTTCCCGCGAGATAGGCATCCACAAAGGGATTGATGACCTGCTCCATAAACGCGGCGGAAAAATCGAACACATAGTGCGGGATGCCGAGACGTGCGCACACACGGCGGGCATCGTTTATCCCGTCGAGCGAACAACAGCTCGACTCGTTCGCCGTGTTGCCGCCCACATCCTCGAATGCATGTGTCTTGAGGGTGACGCCTATAACCTCATAGCCCTGCTCCACAAGCAATGCCGCGGCCACCGACGAATCCACGCCACCCGACATTCCGACCACAACACGATTGTTCATCACCGTCTGCTTTCTTTTGAGTCAACGTCTTCAGAAGCTCAACACACGGGTGGCTGCAAGTTGTTCCGCAGCGCCGTCGCGGTTACACACCGCCCCGTGTACCGGCAACATGCGCCGCCACTGCGTCGGCCGCAAAAAAGCCGCCACGCACGGCGCTTTCGATGGTTGCCGGCAGGCCGGTGCCTATCCAGTCTCCCGCGAGAAAGAGACCGGCTTCCTCGGTGAGAGCGGCAGGCCGCAGTGTTTCAAGTCCGGGCGATGGCCGGAACGTCGCGGCGCGCTCGCGAATGACGAGCATTCGATGAACGGCACGCGCGGCTGTCTGACCGAACACCGCGGCAATGTCGCGGCGTACGCGGCTCTCCCACTGCGCATTGTCGTCGTCACAGAGCGTGTCGGCGGCCGAAACAGTACAGGTCGACAGCCAGTGGCCATCGGGCGCGCGTCCCTTGTCGAACACCCATTGCACCACCGTGTCGAGCAGCCCCATGATCGGTTCGGTGCTGAGGCGTTCGCGGGACCAAATGTACACCGAGACGATCGGCGAGGGCACAAACGCCGGACACAAGGTTGCGGCCGCCGAGCCGAGCGCGGAGCGCTCCAGAAGGGCACGCGTATCCCACGGAGGCATGGCGAGTACAATGGATTTGGACTCCATCTGCCGTCCGTCCGCGAAGATCAGAGTCCATCCCGAGGCATCACGACGCAGCATTTCGACGCGCGTGTGAGTGAATACGCGCGTTGCGTGCGCTTCGAGGAATGCGGCTGCGGGATCAGCGAACGTGCCGGAAAGGCCGCCTGTGCAGAACAGCAATGCCGACGCTTCGGCGGCACTAAGAAACACCTCGCGCAGTACTCTCGTGAGCAGGGCGGCCGAGGAGTGCGCGGGCCGCGCGTTCAACGTCGCAAGTATCACGGGTTCCCAGAACGCCGACATGGCGTGTGCACCCTGTCCCAGGTCCAGCAGCCACTTGGCGGCGGTGATACCGTCGAGACGCGCGGGATCGGTGTTGCGCAAGACGGCAGCCACCCGCAACACACCAGCCTTGTCGCGCACGCCGAGGAAGTTGTACCCGAGAAAGGCCTGTGCCATACCGAAGGGATGCGGCAGTGATCCCGTCCGTAAAACAGCCCTTCCCCCGCGTGTGTCGCGGAACGGAATACTCATGCGGTCGACTCGCCGCAGTGTGCCGGATGAACCGATCAGTTCCAGGAATTGCAACGTCGACGTATAACAGCCCATCATGAGATGCTGGCCGTTGTCGAGCACCGCGCCGGAGGCGGCATCCGTAAAGGAACGCGCGCGACCGCCGAGATAGGGCCTTCCCTCGACAAGCGCCGCCGTAAATCCGCGACCGGACAGTGAGACCGCGGCCGCAAGGCCGGAAAGTCCGCCGCCGATGACGGCAACGTCGATCATGCGCCGGCGATGGTCCCGAGTGCGGGCCTGCTGAAATACTCGCGCATCGCGATCACAAGTTTGGAGAGAGAGGAGATGGAAATCTTCTCCTCGAACACCGCGTACGAGCGTTGCTCGATCTTGTCGAGGATGCGGTAGTAGATGCGATCCATGATGCGCGCCGAAAAAAATGCGCGGTGGTCCTCTTCCGCCAGCGAGGCGCGCGCCTTTTCGTAATACCGCCTTGCGCGCTCGGCCTCGTAGTGCATGAGCTTGACGAAGTTCTCGTTGTAGACCGACGCAAACAGCTCGTCCTCCGTGTACCCGAAGCGTTCGAAGTCCTCCAGCGGAATGTAGATGCGGTCGCGCAAGGCGTCGCTGCGTACGTCGCGCACGATGTTGGTCAATTGCAGGGCGATGCCGAGGTCGATCGCGTACTGCAGCGTGCGCTTGTTTTTATATCCGAAAATTTCGCTGCACATGAGCCCGACTGTCGACGCGACGCGATAGCAGTATTGCTCGAGATCCTCGAAAGTGTCGTAGCGCTTCTGTTCGAGGTCCATGCGCATGCCGCGTATGAGTTCAAAAAAATGCGCGGCGGGGATATTAAAACGTCCGGCAATGACATTCAGTTTGTTGAGCAGAGGATAGACGCTTTCATTGCGGAAACCCATTTCGAGTTCGTACGTCCATCGCGCAAGCTTGTCGTGTTTGGCCTGCTCGTCGTTGCCCTCGTCGACGATGTCGTCGGTGCAGCGGCAGAAGGCGTACACGGTGTTGATCGCCTCGCGTTTCGGCTCGGGCAGCAGAGAAAACGATATCATAAAATTCGTTTTGCTCTGGCGCGTAATGATGTCCGCGACATCCCTGTCGTGCACGGGTCACCTGTGTGGAATAAGACGTAGCGCTGCGCGGAAAAGTATAGACACGTATTCTGCTTTTGTGAGTGTGGGTCGATTCTCAAATGCAGTATAGTCTCCGCGGGCAATTTTGTCAAGTATGCGGGAGCCCCCGAGCCAGACGGCGCGGATCTCGAGAGCGGGCAGTCCGCGCAGATGCGAAAAGAGTGGCAGTGCGCTGTCGAAGAACAGCCGTGTGCGTTCCACCTGGCGGCGCAGCACGTCGCGCAGCGCGGGCGGCTTGGCCGCGCCGGGCAGGCAATGCTCGGCCGAGAGTCCGGCCGCGCGCAGATCCTCGAGCGGAATGTAGATGCGTCCGCGTGCCGCATCGATCGAGACGTCCTGCCAGAAATTGGCGAGTTGCAGACCGGTGCACAACGCATCGGATGCCGCACAGGCAGCGGGATCCGACACACCGAACAGCGCCAGCATGATACGGCCGACAGGATTCGCTGACCGGCGGCAGTAATCGAGCAACAACGGGAAACTCTCGTAGCGTGTTGTGGTGCAGTCCTGCCTGAACGCATCGAGGAGATCGCGGAACAGCGCGCCGTCGATATCGAAGCACCGGATCGTGTGGTGCAACGCGGGGAAAATGTCGGATGCAAGCCGGTCTATTTCATCGCGTTGTGCGGCGTAGGGCAGGCCGCCCGTGTCCGAGTCGAGATAATCTTCCCAGCGGTTAAGCGCCGCAAGCCGCGCAGCCGTATCAACATCGCCTTCATCGGCGAAATCGTCCGCCGCACGGGCGAAGGCATAGACGGCCGCAACATGCGGACGCAGGCGTCGCGGGAGCAGCACCGACGCCACGGGAAAATTCTCGTAGTGGCTGCGCGCGACCTGTGTACAAGCTGCGTACGAGTGTGCAAGTGCGCGGTATATGTCCGAACTTTTTTCCACGTCGCAATATAGCGGGGAGCGGCACGCTGCGCGACGGACTCTGCAACAATCCCGCTCTTTTTTCGATATTAGAGGATTACCCCCAGCACGGAATCGATATATGAAACCGTTCCCGCCCAGAGATCCCCTGCCCCGCTCCATTTTTATCATCGCAGCGGCGGTGGCGACGGCACATGTGGCCCTGTCGTTCTCGCCGTGGTATGAAATGTTCCGCGACGAATTCTATTATCTGGCCTGCGCGGCGCGCCTCGATGCGGGGTACGTCGATCATCCTCCGCTTTCGGTATGGATGCTTGCGGGTGTTCGCGCGATGCTTGGTGATTCCGTCGCCGCCGTGCGGCTGCTGCCCGCGCTGGCGGCCGGCGCAACGACTGCTGTGGCGGGAATGCTCGCGCGCGCGATGGGCGCGCAAAGGACCGGCATGGTGCTCGCCGCCCTCTTCGCCGCGGGTGTTCCCATCTTGCACGCGCTCGCAAGTTTTTATTCGATGAACGCTTTCGAACCGCTGCTCTGGGGCATCACGTTGTTATGCCTGTTCCGTGCTCTCGATCGGCAACGGCCACGGGACTGGATGTGGCTGGGCCTGCTTCTGGGCATCGGGCTTATGAATAAACACACGATGATACTGCTTCCCGCAGCCTTGCTTCCCGCGCTCCTGCTCACCGGGCAACGCCGGGTGCTCGGCACGAAGGGGCCGTGGATCGCCGCCGCCATCACATGCTGCATCGTTCTGCCGAACATCCTCTGGCAATGGGCGTACGGCTTTCCCTCGCTCGAATTCTATGCCAACGCGACCAAGTACAAGAACATCCCGACCTCGCCTCTCGAAATGGTTTTTCTTCAGTCCATGGTGGGCAATATCTTCTTTCTTCCCGTCTGGATCGCCGGAGTGTGGTGGCTGTTTATCCATGACAGCGGAAGGTGGCGCTTCCTCGGGTGGACCGTGATCGCCACCTACCTGATTTTTCTCGCGACCCAATCAAGCCGTCCCGACCGCATCGCGGGAATCTACGTGTTGTGCGCCGCGGCAGGCGGCGCTGCACTCGGCGCCCGACTCGCTCAACGCGCAGCTCTCGCGCGCACTGGGGCCATCGCGGCGATCACCCTCGCGGGAATTGTCATGCTCCCGCTTGTTCTGCCGCTCTTCCCTCCCGTCACACAATCCCGCGTCATGGGGCTCGCGGGTATGAACCGACAATTCGAGAAGGGCCAGCGCGCACCCCTGCCGCAACATCTTGCGGATCGATTCGGCTGGCGCGACATGGCGGCGAATATTGCGAACGCCTGCGCGCTTCTCACGCCCGAGGAGCGTGCCGTCGCCGCCATAGGCGCAAGCAATTACGGCGAGGCCGGCGCACTCGAGTATTATCGCGAGGAGTACAGTCTCCCGCCGACACTCGCGACACACAATTCGTATTTCCACTGGGGGCCGGGCGCCACGAGCGGCGAGGTGATGATCATGATCGGCACCTCCGAGGAGGAATTGCACGAGATGTTCGAGGACGTGCAGAACACCTGGATCATACACTGGGGCGGCTTCGCGATGGGTTTCGAAAACGACCTTCCCATCTACATCTGCCGCAGGCCGCGTGTGCCGCTCAAGGAACTCTGGCCGAAACTCAAGAAATACGTCTGAGTCCCGGATCAGGCCTCGTGCCGTGTGACAATCGAATCCCGCGGCACGAGGCAGTCGTGCGTCCGCCGTTCGAGCTGTGAAAGCTCGAGAATGTCGTATCGCTCGGCGCGTGCAAACGCGCGGTTGGCCTCGGTGACATCGCGCGTGTTTTGCATACAGGGAAATCGGCCTGCCTCGCCGCAGAGATAGGCGCGGGTTCTGCCCTTCTCGCGCGCCGCGTGGCTCACAACACGCTGCGGATCGGTGACGCCCAGCGCGCCGCCGAGTGTTGCGCCGCTGCGGTTGAGCACGAGGTACGAGTACTTGAGCGAGAGTTTCACCGTACCCGTCGCGCGATCGAGTTCCTCGATCCAGGCCGGACGTTCCCAGCCGTCGTCCGCATGACACCAGTCCTTTTCGGCGTCGAGGGCGGGGCAGACTCCCTGTCTGAAACACGGCGCGGCGATGGTCCACCCGTCCGCCGCGGCACGCGTACGCAGATGCAGAAGCGCGCGCGAGGCGGTGCGAAGCGCTGGTTCGAGCAGCAGCACACTGCCTCCGGGCGCGAGGCGCTCCGTACAGATTTCGAGCAGCCGGTCGCCCGGATCGGACAATTCGTTGAGCGTGTTTGCGACGATGATGAGATCGTAGGAGCCCGCGTCGGTATAGCGGTCGATGTCGCAGAGACGTGTGGATGCGTGGAGCGCACCGTCGAAAACATTTGCGGACAGCCAGCGCGCGCTCTCGTCGGCG
This sequence comes from Ignavibacteriota bacterium, assembly GCA_016218045.1. Classification (NCBI taxonomy): domain Bacteria; kingdom Pseudomonadati; phylum Ignavibacteriota; species Ignavibacteriota bacterium. The sequence goes on along the minus strand of JACRFB010000063.1, from coordinate 30,563 downwards.
AGCGTGAGCGCGGCGCGCGAGACGTCGACAAGCGTGATGTCGAGAGGCACGGGACGCGGTTCGGAACGGTCGGGGCGCAGCCAGGCGGCGAGTCCCCAGAGGCCCGTGCCCGTGCCCGCACCCAAATCCAGCACACGCAGGACGTCGCGTCGCGGCGCCGCGTCCATACGTGCGATTTCGCGCAGCGCCCTGTGCAGTTTCAACATGTTCGCCGTGCCGAAATACACGGCGTAGGCGCGCAGCGCTGTGTCGTCGTTCAGATACGGGCGCGCCGCGCCGGGCGCCTCGTCGTCGAGGCGATTGAACATCGACGACAGGCGTGTGATCGGTTCGGCGAGCGCGCGCAGGCGGCGCCCCTCGAGTGTATCGGCGCCGAACAGCGCGCGCAACAGATCGGAGTGCCAGGACGGGATTCGAAGCATGATATGGTTCCGTGCTGAGGAAGGTGGCGTGATGTTTTTGTGCACGCAGCCGCTGCGTGTGAGATGTTGCTCAATGTTGGCAGAGCGGCCGAGAATGCCAAACGGTGCCGCGGATTTTGCCGTCCGCGACTTTGTGCGCATCTTGCACGATCCGCCTTCGGGCGGCTCACACAATTCGGAGTTGCATGCCTGTTTCTCTCTTCATGTGGATTTCTTTCATCGTGATCGTGCTGGTCATGCTGGCCATCGATCTGAAAATTTTCCACCGGCAGGCCCATCAGGTGCAGCTCCGCGAAGCGGTGATATGGAGCATCGTCTGGATCGTGGTGTCACTGGCTTTCGCCGCGGGGGTGTATGTCGAGCTGGGGCAGGAACCCGCCACGAAGTTCCTGACCGGGTATCTGGTCGAGAAGGCGCTGAGCATGGACAACCTCTTTGTCTTCCTCGTCATCTTCTCGTATTTCGGCGTGCCCGGCGAGTATCAGCACACCGTCCTCTTCTGGGGCATACTCGGCGCGCTGGTGTTCCGCGCGGTGTTCATCGCGGCGGGAGTCACACTCATTCAGTCGCTTTCCTGGAGCATCTACGTGCTGGGCGCCTTCCTGGTGTATACCGGCATTCAACTGGCGCTGAACAAGGACAAGGAATTCCATCCCGAAAAAAACGTCGGGATACGCCTGTTCAAACGCTTCTTCCCCGTGACATCCGAGTATCATGGCGGCGCATTTTTTGTGCGCCTGAACGGTGTTCTGACCGCCACCCCGCTCTTGATCACGCTGATCGTGGTGGAGACGACCGACGTGGTTTTTGCCACCGACTCCATTCCCGCGATACTGGGCATCACCACCGACACCTTCCTCGTGTACAGCTCGAACATCTTCGCCATACTCGGATTACGCGCAATGTATTTTGTGCTTGCGGGCATCATGGGACTGTTCCGTTTCCTGCACTACGGACTATCGCTCATCCTCATCTTTGTCGGAATCAAGATGTTTGCGGGCGACATGCTTCACATGTCGGTGCTTCTTGAGCTGGGCATCGTTGTGGGGATACTCGCCGCGTCGGTGTTGATCTCGCTGTTGATACCGGCGCCGCGGGACGAGACTCCGTCATAGGCCGAAACATCCGCGATTGTTCGGTCACTCGTCCATGGGAAGATCGAAGAGCACGAGTTCCGCCGTCTCCTGCGCCGATATCGCGAGATTGATCTCGTCGCGGACCATAGCCGCGTCCCCAGTCCCTAATATCAAGCCATTCACCGTTGCCGCACCGGCGGCAATAAAGACGTAGGCGCCGCGGCCCGCCTCGAGCGTGTGCTCCACCGTGTTTCCGGCTTCGAGCGACGAAACAAACATCGACGCGTGCTGATGCATGGCCAGCGCATCGCCGCGGGCATCACCATCGACAACACGCAGCAGCGTATTCCGGCGCCGCGCCGCGTCAAACGTGCGCTGATCGTACGACGGCGCAAGGCCGCGCTTGTAGGGCAGCAGCCAGATTTGCAGCAGATGCAGTTCCTTATCGGCCGAGCGGTTGTATTCGGAGTGCACCACGCCCGTACCCGCGCTCATGCGCTGCACGTCACCCGCGCGAATCACGCTGTGTGTGCCCGTGCTGTCGCGGTGCTCCACCTCGCCCGCCAGCACGTAGGTGATGATCTCCATATTGTCGTGCGGGTGCATGCCAAAGCCCGTGCCCGGTGCGACAAAATCGTCGTTCAACACACGCAGGGGGCCAAAATGTATGTGTTCTGGATCGTAATAGCGATTAAACGAAAAACTGTGATAACTCGTCAGCCACCCCATGCGGGTGCTTCCGCGTTCGCCCGCCTTCCGTATCGTAATCATGTGCTCAGCTCCATTCATGCGCGTGTTATTACTTCAAATTCAAAACACATGGCAGAAAAAAAGAGTTCCTACGGATGCGGGGCGAGTCCGAGACCGAGTTTTTTCAGGAGGCGCGCGAGTTCTTCCTGTTCCTTGTGACTGAGGGTTGCGGCAAGATCCGCGATATACGCGGCGTGCGGCGGAAAGATCGACTGGAAGAGGCGCTGCCCTTTTGTCGTGAGCCGCACCGTCACGGAGCGCCGGTCGTTGCCGCTCTGCACGCGTTCGACGAGACCTGCCTTTTCGAGGTTATCCACCACACAAGTCATGTTCCCGCCGCTGACGAGCATCTTGCGCGAGAGTTCGCCGATGGGCATGGCGCCGAGGTGGCCGAGGCATTCGAGCGCACCGAACTGCGGCTGTGTCAGACCCGACTCGCGAATCTGCTGCACAGTCAGCCGGTTGAACGTGGCGTAGGCGCGGGCAAGTTTCACCCACATGTCGAGCGCGCGATCGGCGTCGGAGCCGTATTGTTTTGTTGTTTTCACTGTGCCGGATTGGAAGCGCGGAACATAGCACAGGTAGATGTGAGAGTCAAATCTCGCTCATTGCGCACGGCAGCCCGGTTGTGGATGCGTCCGCTACGAGACGCCCCATTGACGGTGCCCCGTGAAACAATAACACCTTGGACATGGCGCGACAATCACGCCATAATCACGGGTGATTGCCGCGAGGATCCGTTGTGCAGGAGAGTGCGATGGAGCATCAGGTCACCGACAGCGAGCGTGCAGCCCGCCGTGATCCTGCTTGCACAGTGCCTGGAGTCCGTCTAGTTCTGCGAGTGGAGTCCGATGACGTTCCCTTCCGTGTCGGAAAAGATGGCAATAAATCCATGCTCCCCTATCGACATTTTGTCGCTGACCACAGTTCCCCCGTTTGTTATGACCCGCGCGAGGATCACCGCACAATCCTCACAGGAGAAGTACACCAGCGTGCTTCCGCCGGAAGGAGTGTTGGGCATTTTCACCAGTGCACCTGAGGCACCATACGCTGTCATCGACGACGGGAAGGAGCACATCTCCATCCCGGGGAAGCCCTCCGGATCGGGATTCCCCATCGGCGTCATCTGCCATTGGAAAATCGTCTCGTAGAACGCTGTCGCCCGCGCCATATCCTGCACGTATATCTCGAACCAACCAACTGGATTATATTCCATGATCACTCCGTTTCGCTGTAGATATTGGGATAGGTGATATCCATCATAGTCATTTTCCTCCACGAAATCCACTGTGATTTCGTCTGGTCTGAACGAAGCGCGACGCCCACGGGAGTAGGAGCATGACGGTTTAATATACTGCTGCAGCACACACGCCTTCCCTGATGCGAGCGACACCCGTGTTTCCGATTCGAGCACGAAGCCCGCATGGGTCGCGTAGCGGATCAACTCCGACGGCTCCACGAGCCGCATGATGGGTGCAAGCGCATGCAGACTCTCATACGGCGAGGGCGATATTTCTTCGAGACCCGCGACTGGCAATTGCAGGAGCGCACAGAGTCGGCCTCCGGGACGACAGATGCGCGCAAGATTCGCCAGCGCCGCCGGAGGCGCGACGTATTCGAACACAAGCGCTGCATAGATAAGTTCGACCGGCGCGCAGGGCGGGGGCGCTTCCTGAATGTCGGCAACATACAATTCGAGTCCGGCAATGCGGCCGCCGTAACGCGACAACGCTGCCGCGATAAACGCGGGATTGATATCGACACCGACAACACGGCGCATCTCCGGAGTGACACGGTCGAAGCCATTGCCGCCTGCGCAGCCGATCACCGCAACGGAGTCGGGCTTATGGCACCGTACAAGCGCCTCGAATTCGGCCGCGATCATCCCCGCCTGTGCAATAGAGGACATCGCCATGTGGGACTCGTAATCCGAGAGTGGTATGTCGAGCCAGGGATTGTTCATGCGCGATACATCACAGCGAATGTACGCCGTGCGTCATCGAAACGGAATCATGACATGATCACATCCGCGCACTTTGTTTCGTCCATTGGATTCCACTATCCCCCACCCTAGTTTGCTAATCCATACAACTGCGATTTGCACCCATGACTCTGACCCGCATCATCACGCGCCTCGAAGCGCTGCGCAACCCCGTCGCCATCGCCGGAATGGCGCGGTACGGCATACACACGGACAACACCTTCGGTGTGTCGGCAGGAGAACTTCGGGCGCTCGCAAAGGAGATCGGGCGCGACCACATGCTGGCGCTGGAGTTGTGGGATGCGGGCATACGGGAGACACGCATCCTCGCGGCCTTTGTTGATGATCCTGCCGCGGTGGACCGCGCACAGATGGAGCGCTGGGCCTCCGCCTTCGATTCGTGGGATGTGTGCGACGGCTGCTGCATTCACCTCTTCCGGAAAACGCGGCACGCGCACGACATGGCGCGCGAATGGACAACACGGAACGAGGAGTTCGTGAAACGCGCCGGCTTCGCGATGATCGCAACCCTTGGAGTTCACGATAAAAAGGCGGACGACGCCGTGTTTGTGCGCTACCTCGACGATATCGCGCGCGAGGCCGACGACGAGCGCAACTTCGTGAAGAAGGCCGTCAATTGGGCCCTACGACAGATTGGAAAGCGGAACGCACGGCTGCATCCGCATGCAGTGGCCGTGGCGGAACAACTTGCTCTGCGTGAGAGCCGCGCAGCCCGGTGGATCGCGAAGGATGCGTTGCGGGAGCTGCGTGGGGACGCAGTGCTTGAGCGAGTACGGGCGAAGGGAACCTAATCGGCTTCAAGTTGCTTAGTCCTCACGGGAGTGTGAGGAGTCAGGATGAAGGAGACAGGAGACAGGCACGTACTCGATTGGTGTCTCCTGACTCCTGTTTCCTGTATCCTCACGGGAGTGTGAGGAGTCAGGATGAAGGAGACAGGTCTTTACTTGATAACGCGTGTCTCCTGACTCCTGTCTCCTGTATCCTCACGGGAGTGTGAGGAGTCAGGATGAAGGAGACAGGAGACAAGCACGTACTCGATTGGCGTCTCCTGACTCCTGTTTCCTGTATCCTCACGGGAGTGTGAGGAATCAGAAGAAAGGAGTCAGGAGCGCGACCCTCTCAGAATAAGACAACTACCAGTCGCAGCCGAGGATGGTACCGTTGTGACCCACGGCCCACATACGTTTGGGCGAAGAATAACAGATGCCGACGAGTGTCTCTTCGGTGGGACGCGCGAGGCGCACCCACGTCTTGCCGCCTGTCTGCGTCGTCAGCACGGTGCCTTCGGCACCGATGATGGTGCCGCGCATCGGATCAGCAAAATCGATGTTGATCAGCGGCAGGTACACGTTTGTAGGAATCTGTTCCCACGTCGTGCCGCCGTCTTCCGTCATGAGCATCACGCCGCGCGCGCCGCATACCCAGCCCTTGTCGCGGGAAAGGAATTTTGCGGAGAGCAGATCCTCGGTCACTGTCGACTGCTGCAGCTTCCAGGTGTTGCCGTTGTCGCAGGAGATTGCAATAAGACCGCCCGCACCCACGATGGACCAGCAGCCCTTGCCGATGGATACGACGTCGAAGAGGTCCTTCGATGCGGGTCCCAAGATTTTGGTCCAGGTCTGTCCGCCATCGAGTGTGGAATACACGGCGCCCTTGTCACCGACGGCAAGTCCGGTCTTGGTATCGCTGAAAGCGATGCCGTTGAGATTTTCCGGCTTGTCCGACATCTGCAGCGACCAGCTCATGCCACCGTCGTTCGAGTAGCCGATCTGTCCGCGGTTCCCTGCAACCCAGCCCTCGCGGTCGTTTACAAAGTCCATCGCATTCCATTCCAGCGTGTTCTGGAAGCGGGAGGAAGTCCACGTGTCGCCGCCGTCGGCGGTGACGAGGAAGTCGCCGTCACGTCCCATCGCCCAGCCGTTTTTCTCACCGACGAAGTCGACGGCATAAAACAGCGAGCGCGGACCGCGCGACACACTCTTCCAGGAATCGCCCCAGTCGGTGGAACGGAGCAGCGTGCCCTCGGTGCCGAGCACCACGCCGGTCCCCTGCGCGCTGAACGACACGTCCATAAGATCAGCGTCGGTGCCGCTCTGGACCTTGCTCCACGTCGTGCCCTTGTCGGTGGTCTTGATGATCACGCCGCCCTCACCGACGGCCCAGCCACGGCTGTCGTCGATGAAGAACATCGAAATCAGCGTGACACCGGTCTTGGAATCGATGAGATTCCACTTCTCGCCGCGGTCCGTGGTTTTCAGCATAAGGCCGTTGCCGCCGCAGATAAAGCGCACGGTGTTGTTGACGTAGTATATGTACTCGGGGTTGCCGGGGAGGTCGAAATTTTTCTTGTTCCAGCTCGCGCCGCCGTCGGTTGTCTCGAGGATGAGGCCGCGCTGATCCTTCCAACCCATCGCCCAGCCGCGCTTGTCGTCGTCGAAGTAAATCGAACGGAGGAACTGCGGTTCGGCATAGGAGCGGTCGGTCCAGACGTCGCCGCCGTTGGTGGTGTGGAGGATGAGACCGCCCACGCCGCAGGCCCAACCGACCTGACGGCTGAAAAAGTTGATCGCGTAAATACGCTTGGTGGTGCCGGTGTTCTGACGCTTCCAGGTACGACCGCCGTCGGTGCTGCGCGAGATGATGCCGTCCTCGCCGCATGCCCAGCCGTATTCGTTGTCGATGAAACTCTCGTCGTGGAAGGAGATGTCGGTGTTGCTCTGCGTGAGGTTCCAGGTCAGACCGTCGTCCGTCGACCGAATGATACGTCCCTGGTCGCCGACGATGACAATCACGTTGTCGGCGGGCCGCTGGATGGAGTTGTTGGTGTTGCCGTGCGGGAGGGGGTTCTTCCACGTCCACGTCTGCGCGTGGGCGCTGCCTGCGCAAGCAAGCAAGAGCGCGGCTGTCAGAATCCGGGTCCAGGCGGACGGAATGAGCGTATCAAGTCCGAAACGACGGCGCATGGAGACATTCCTTGATTGATGATGAAATCGGAGGAGGGGTACAGAATGATCGGAAGAAAATACAGGCAATTCGTCTGAAAACAAAGCTGGCGGACGGGAATCCGCGATCGCAGCCGGCCGCGGATATGAATCGGACCCGATTTTTCGTAAAATTGTCGTTTGACCCTGTTCGAGGCCCCATGACACATCATCGCAGCACCCGCGCGCTCATTTTCTTCGCAGCCATGTGCCTGTTGGCCTGCGGTTGCAACCCGGAAAAATCGGCGAAGCAATCAGCACTGCGTGTCGTTACAAGCATCACCCCTCTCGGACATCTCGTGCGCGCGATCGGCGGCAAACGGGTGGATGTTGTGGTTGTCGTCCCGCCGGGGTCGAATCCTCATACCTTCGATCTCACGCCTGAGGTACTGCGCAACACGCGCGACGCGCGCCTTCTGGTGCAGGTGGGGGCGGGATTCGAATACTGGTCCGATAAACTGCGCGCCAACATACACAGCGACCACTTCGAGATCGTCTCGATGCTGGAGCCCGCCATGCCGTGGCGTATCGACGGACGCGAAGCACCGCGGGTCGCCGCCTCGGAAAGTGAAGGCGATGACGTGCATGAGAATCCGCACTTCTGGCTCGATCCCGTGCGCATGATCGAGGCCGCACAGCGTGTGCGCACGGCGTTGATACGTGTCGATCCGTCACACGCCGTGGAATACAACGACAATGCCGCGCGCTTCATCACATCGCTCCGCGAACTCGACCGGGAGATCGCGCGCGAGACCGCCGGCTGGCGCATGCGCGGCTATATCGCACAGCACGCCTCGTGGGAATATTTCGCGTTTCGCTACGGGCTGACGCAGGAAGGATTGATCGAGCGTTCGCCCGGACGCGAAGCGACTCCGAAGGAACTGGCGGAACTGCTCCGTGTCATGGCGCGCAGCGGCGCGGGTGTGATCTTAGCGGAGACCGTCTCGTCGACCAAGGCGGCCGACGCGCTTGCGCAGGAATCGGGCGCGCGCGTGGTGTTGCTCGATCCCGTTGGGAGTCCGGACTTCGGCGCGACGTACGAGGAGTGGCTGCGGACGAATGTGCGGCGCATGGCGGACGTGATGCGATGACGGGCAGCGGCGACATCGACGTCTCGCTTCGCGCGGTGACGGTGCTGTATCAGGGCCGTCGCGCTGTGGAGGATGTGACCTTCGATGTCGAGCGCGGCGCATTTTGCGGCATCATCGGTCCCAACGGTTCGGGCAAGACCACTCTGGTCAAGACTATACTCGGACTGCTGCGCCCCTTCGCGGGCGAGGTGCGCGTCTTCGGACTGGCGCCCGACGAACTCGGCGCGCAGCGTGCGCGCATCGGGTACGTCCCCCAGCAGACACGCATCGATTTTGATTTCCCGCTCCGCGTCTCCGACGTGGTGGCCACGGGATTGTTCGGCAGCATGGGTCTCGGCCGACGCCTGCGCCCTGTCCATCACGATGCGGTGGGTACGGCACTCGAGCGGTTGCGTATCAGCGACCTCGCACACCGCCCCATCGGTGAACTGTCGGGTGGGCAACGGCAACGCGCGCTCATCGCGCGGGCCCTCGTGCAAAAACCCTCGCTGCTGATTCTCGACGAACCCACCGCGGCTTTGGACCACAGCGCGATGGAAGGACTCTACGAGTGGCTGCATCAGGTGAACGAGGAAGACCGGCTGACGATTCTTCTCGTGTCCCACGACATGGGCGTAGTGAGCCGCTACGTGGATTCGATCGCGTGTATGAACACGCGCCTCGTGGCGCACGGACGGCCTGCGGACATGTTTACGGGCGAAACGCTGGAACAGATGTACGGCTGCGGTGCGGTACTGTTCGGGCACGGCGAGATGCCGCACATGGTTGTCGGCGATGAGGGGCACCGGCACAGCCACGGCGCTTCCGGCAGCGACGGAGGCGCCGCATGACCGAGTTGCTCGGTTATGCCTTCATGCAGAAGGCCCTGCTTGTGGCGATGCTCGTGGGCGGCGTCTGTGCCCTCATCGGCGTGTACGTGGTGCTCAACGGGCTTTCCTTCATCGGCGCGGGTATATCCCACTCGGCCTTCGGAGGCGTGGCGCTGGGCCTGGCACTCGGCGTGGATCCCCTGCTGGCCGCCCTCGTGTTCAGCGTGGGCACCGCGCTCAGCATCGGCGCTGTGAGCGAACGCGGCGAGATAAAAAAGGATACAGCGGTCGGAATATTTTTCGCGGCCACGATGGCTCTCGGCATCGCCGTTATCAGCACGATGAAAGGCTTTTACACGGACCTCTTCGGCTACCTCTTCGGCAACATCCTCGCGGTGACCGCGGGCGACATCATCTGGAGCGCGGCGCTCACTTTTGTGATACTTGGCATCGTCGCGCTGTACTGGAAGGAACTGCTGGCTCTGAGTTTCGACGCCGAACACGCCCGCGTCATGGGGCTCCCGACACGGCTGCTCTCGTATCTGCTGCTCGCGCTGATGGCTGTCACCATCGTCATTTCGGTGAAGTCCGTGGGCGTCGTGCTTGTATCCGCCCTCATCGTCACTCCGGCCGCGTCGGCCTATCAGCTCACGCGACGTTTCGGCTGGATGATGACACTCTCCGTGCTCTTCGGTATTGGCGCCTCAGTGGGCGGCCTTCTGCTCGCTTATCAATTCAACATGCCGTCGGGCGCAACCATCGTGCTCCTCGCGACGGCGCTGTTCGTCCTTGCCTGGCTGCTGTCGCCGCGACGCCGACGATAACAAGAGCGTGGAAAGTAGCAGCGTGGAGAAGTAGCAAGGTAGCAAAGTGGAAACGTGGCAAACTCACATCGGTGCTACTTTACCACCTTGCTACTTTGCTACTTTACGTTGCCCGAATCCCACGGGATCAGCGCGTGAAGATGAACGGCGCCAGTACGGTCACGGCGATGAGAACGAGCTTTTTCAAACCACTCGCTTTGTAGTCGGCCGTCGATTTGCGGTTCAGTGTGCTTTTTGTGCGTTCGCGCAGGAAGGGCAGAAAGTTGAGCGGGAGTGTCGCCGCAAAGAGGATGACCTGCACATAGAGCAGGAGCTGCCCCATACGCGCGCGCTCGGCGGTGAAATGCAGGATCAGGGCGATAAGCGCCGCGCCAGTTAAGGCGAATACGAGCGCGTCGAAGAGGTCGGGTTTCCCGGTTTTGTAGAAGCGCAGCTCGGCTTCCTTGTATTTGCCCGGAGCAATCAACGCCCGCACCGCCTGCATGGCGGAATACGCGGCGTACAGCGAGAGAGTGGCGATTTCGTAGGGTTGCATGCGCGTCCGTCTAAGTTCTTTGCGAATATACACACTCCTGAAAGAAATCCGGTCCGTTTTGTCAGGATTTGGGGATGCCGATTGTCTGTTATTTGACGGATCGGATCCGGTCTCCCACGACCGGATATTTTCCTGTTTCATATCTTTTTTTGTAAGTTTGATCGGATCCGCAACACACGCGCCGTGTCCGATCCGCGCAGCACCTCCCAAACGATATCTCCATACCATTAAAGGAGTTCCACTGATGCGCATCGCGACACAGCGTTTTCTCCCGCTCGTCATCGGCTCGTTTGCCCTTGTGTTGCTTCTTTCGTCGTGCAAGGACGAACCGGGCACGGCACCCGCACTGGGCGACACCATCACGGGCATCGCGAAGGATGAACAGGGATACGGCGTGCCGAACGCCATCGTGACCGCCGTGACCTCGGCGAACGCGTTGGTCGCCGTCGACACCAGCGACGACTTCGGCATCTTTACACTCTCGACCCTGCCCACCGACAAATCGGGCCTGATTGTCCGCGTGTCACATGGCGACTTCAAGTCGTATGTCGCGCCGCTGCAGTCCGTCAGCGGAGGAGGAGGCGCCGTGCTGCTGATGACTCACGTCGACAGCGCCTGCGGCAGTCTGAAGCTCACCATCCGCGATATCACAACACTCGCCGCGCTGAGCGGCGCCGAAGTGCGCCTGAAGCGCAACGGCGTGCTCGTCAGCACCACCACCACCGACGCGACAGGATACCTCGAATTCAATTACCTCATCGCGGGCAGCTACTCGCTCCGCATCGCGAAGACGGGATACCGCGTCGTCGAGCGGAACGCCACGATACAGTTCTGCGACAGCACAAGCATGGACATCCGCATGGAAGCGACCACCACGGGTGGTGAAGATTCCTGCTGCCGCGGCGTGCTGACGGTGATCGCGCGCAGCGCGGCCAACAACGCCATCCTGATCGGCGCGTCCATCAAGGTGCAGAAACAGGGCGGCGACGCGCGCTACAAATCATCCACCGACAGCGGCGCGGTGTTTTATGAGATGTGCCCGGGCACGTACTGGGTGCGCATCGCCAAGGACGGCTATCAGGTGCAGGAGTTCGACGTGGTCATGGGCTGCAGCGAGATCAAACAGGTTGATCGCTCACTCACGGCCGCCGCGGGCGACTCGTGCTGCCATTCCGTGCTCACCATCATTCCGATGAGTCAGGCCAACAACAGCGTGCTCGTCGGCGCGTCGGTGAAGCTGAGCAAGGGCGGCACCACGTACGGTCCGCAGACGACGACCCAGGCCGGCACAAGTTTCGACGGCCTCTGCCCCGGCACCTACGCGGTGCGCATACAGAAAGAGGGCTTCCTCGTGAAGGAATACGAGATCGCGGTCGGATGCAACGAAACCAAGACCGACGATCCCCGCCTGCAGTCCTCCGGAAGCAACGACAGTTGCTGCCAGGGTTCGATCAACTTCACGATTATCGACTCCACCACACGCGCTGCGTTGAACGGCGCCACCGTGAAGCTCTGGAAGGGCAGCTCGCTTGTCGCCACGCAGAGCACCGGCGGAGACAATCGCGGCGCGGGCCAGGTGCTCTTCACGAACCGTTGCGAGGGTGAGTACCAGATCTCCATCATCAAGACGGGCTACAAGTCGCGCGAGTTCGGTTTCCGCATCGGCTGCAACGAGCAGTACTCACATACGCTCGGACTGCTGCAGCAGTCGGTCGACAGTTGCGACAACGCGACGTTGAAGGTGCGTGTGAAGGATTCCACCACAAACACGTGGCTCAACGACGCGTTGGTGGAAATCGGCACAAGCAGCGCCTGGTTGTACTCGGGCTACACGGCGTCGGAAGGCACCTACATCAAGCAGGGCCTACGCGCGCCGATGACGTACGTGGTGCGTGTCAGCAAGAACGGATACACGACTAAGCAGTACGAGGTCCGCTTCGTGGAATGCAACACGATCATCAAGGAAGTGTTCCTGGCGCCCTGACCGCTCGCTGAAGAACATGGAAAAGGCCGCTCGTCGAGCGGCCTTTTTATTTTCGGACCACTGTGTCTTTATTCGCCGGGGACGTCCGCGTATTTGACGATCACACCCTTCCCCGTCTGCCCGTTCACGCGCACCTCGAGGTCGCGCGGGGCGCGCACGTGTTTGACGAAGGTCGATTCCGCGACGGTCTCGAGTCCGTTGAGCCAGTCCCAGTCTATCACATCCGATTCCTTGTAATGCCGAAGTGTGAAGTACGCGATGCGGAAGGACGTGAGATTCTGAAAGAAATGCGAGCCCTGCGAGGGATCCGGAATCATGTTCGGCAGGGAATTCTCGACGATGGCGCGCGCCGAGGAGATGTTGGTGAACTTGACGGGAATGCCGAGCCAGGGATCGCTGGAGCCCCAGCGGCCGGGTCCGATGAGCAGATACTGCCGGCCTTCGTCGGTGAGCGCGCGGTTCATGGCGTCGATCTCGACGGCCATGTCGCGGGTCTTCGCGTGATCGAACACATCGGGTTTCACGAACACGATGTCGCTGAGCCGCGACACGCCGTTGCCGAGGGCCTTGTCGCTCTGCAGAAGCAGGTCCGCGGCATCCACCGCGCGCGCTTCCGTCTCGAAGAATCCTTCCTCCTTGACCATGGGCCGCACCTGCAGGAAGCTGAAGTCCGCAGGCAGGCCGCTCTCGTCGTCGAGCGTGCCCGCGAATTCTATCTCCACCGGACAGTTCATCGCCGTCTCGCAGAGTCGCAGCAGCAGGCGCACAACTTTGTTGACGGGCACGATGTCGGACTGCAGCAGCGGCGCGAAGTTGATCACGCGGTGTCCGGTGCGGAAGGTGCCCTCGTACAGCGCGTCGTTCTGGAAATCATACGTCGAGGCGAGGAAACGCAGCGAGTTGTGCCGCTCGGCCACCTTGATGTCGACAGAGACGAGGTTCTGGTCCTCCACAGGATGGCGCATGACGATATCGCCGCCGAGATCCAGCGCATAGAAACGGCGCTGCGAGTTGTTGAAGTAGTCCTTCTGCGACATGAACTGCGGCAGCACCGCGGGATACTCGGGGCAGTAGGTGACGCTCAATCCCCCGTCGACGATGGTCTTGCCGAGACCGACGGCGAGGTTCACGATGCCGTCGTCCTGTTTCGCGTCGCCGAACGGGTAGTAGTTGTACGAGCGGGCCACACCCGAGAAGTGCGGGTAGAAAAAGTGGTCGTAGCGTTTGCCGGTGATCTGCTGTATCACCACGGCCATCTTCTCCTCCTCCATGCGGTGGCCCGTGGCCTCGATATAGTTTTTCGCGCCGCGGAAGTAGGTGGAGGCGAAGACGAACTTGATGGCCTGCACGAGGCGCTGATAGCGCACCTCGGGATTGCGGTTGCTGTTGGGCAGCATCAACGTGGAATAGATTCCCGCGAAGGGCTGGTACAGCGTGTCCTCGAGCAGCGACGACGAGCGCACCGCAAGCGGATAGTGGTTGGCGCTGATGATGAGGCGCAGATCCTCCTCGATCTCGCGTGGAAATTTTGCATGCAGGAAATGATCGACGATTTCCTCGTCCGAAATATTCTGCACCGCGATGGGCAGCAGCCCGTTCATCTCCATGAACTCGGTGAACACGTCGGTGCATATCACGTATGTTTTCGGAATCGCGATGCGCACGCGCGGGAAGTACTCGGGTTTGAGATAGGTTTTAAAGATCGTGTCGATGAAGGCGAGGCCGCGGGCCTTGCCGCCCAGCGATCCGCCGCCGATGCGCTGGAACTTCGCGTGCGGATCGTACTCGTCGCGCGAGAAATCGGAGATGATACCGCGGTTGTCGTGGATCACGAGCTGGTCGATCTGATCGATCATGTAGGCGCGCAGTTCCTCGGGATCGGCGAACTGCGTGATCTTGATCGGCTTCAGCATCTCGGCGAGCTGGAAGCGAGTGCGCGCCATGAGCCAGTTCGAGAAGTGATTGTTCGAGGCGTGATACAGCAGGCAGGAATCGGGCACCTCGCGCAGCTTGCGGCGCAGTTCGCGGATGTTGCGCGCGCGCTCGACCTCGGTGCCGTCGGGCAGGCGGAAGATGAACTCCCCGAAACCGAAGTTCTGTTTCATGAACTCCCGCACCTCCTGCAGCAGCGTGCGGCTGTACTTGTCGACGAAGGTGCAGTTCTGCGCCTCGACGCTTTCCTGCAGCTCGACCTGCGCCGACTGCACAAGTATCGGCAGATCCTTCATCTCGGCGCGCACGCGTTCGATGAAGGTGAGGCCCGCGTTCTCCTTCAGTTCATCGCCGATGCGGAACTTCAGGTCGGTGACGATGCCCAGCAGCACGCCGCGGTATTTTTTGAAGAAGTCCCACGCCTCCTCGTAGGTGGTCGCATGCAGGATTTTCGGGCGCGCGCGCTGCCGCAGCAGCTTGTCGGCGAAGTTCTTGCCCTCCTCGATAAGGTTCTGTCCCTGCTGTATCATTTCGGTGTAGATCAGCGGCATGTACGAGGAATAAAACATCGGCGAGTCCTCGACAAGGATCATGGCCCGGACGCCGAAGTCGAGGCAGTCGATGGGCGCGTTCTCGAGATCCTCGAACACCTTGATCAGCGCGAGGAAGAGCTTGCGGTCGCCCGACCAGATGAAGGTGCGGTCGAAGAGCGAGAGGTTGTCGCGCTCGAGCAGCATCTGGAATTCGCGCGACTGATACGCGAGCAGCACGAGGGTCAGATCTGGCGCGATCTTGCGCGCCTCGACGCAGAAGGTGCGCAGCCGCATGTCGCCGAGGCGCTGCATCGTGATCACGAGGTCGAAGGGCTGCCTGCGCAGCGCGTCGAGCGCCGCCTCGCCCGAATACACGCGCGTGATGAGCGGCGCGTAATGCAGGTTGAGATCGAGGTACTCGCTGATGATGGCCTCGGTGAGCTGGCCGTCGTCGACGAGCGTGTAAAAATCGTAGCGGCTGGAGACAAGCAGGATGTTGTTGATGCGCACGCGCATCAGATCCTTGAAGTCCAGTTCGTGTGTATCGACGAAATGCGAGGGGATGCCCGCATCGAGGATCACATCCTTGAGTTCGTCGCGTTTGAGCAGTTCGCGTTTCATGGTGTCGCCCTGTGCCTGCCGGCCGTGGCCGTCGTGCGCGGGAATATCGTCGGGAGGAAATGCGCGGAGGCGCGTGGTTGTGCCGCAATTTACGCTTCGCCCGCGCAGCGACACAAATACCCCTAAATGCACTCTATTTGTCCTCAAAGCCCTTTCTTTTTGGTTGCGCGCTTGTGTAGCTTTGCACTGTTCTTCCGCGACACATCACCCCCACATATCTCCACCCACTCCCCCCTCACATTTTCAGGAGATCGTATGTCAGCCGCTTTTGAATCCTTCATGTCGGAAGTCAAGGCGAAGAATCCGAACCAGCCCGAGTTCATCCAGGCTGTCGAGGAAGTTGTCGGTTCTATCTTCCCTGTCATCGAGAAGCACCCTGAGTATCGCAAAGCAAAGATCCTGGAGCGCATCACCGAACCGGAGCGGGTATTGATGTTCCGTGTGCCGTGGGTGGACGACAACGGTGATGTGCAAGTGAACCGCGGGTATCGCATCGAATTCAACAGCGCGATCGGGCCCTACAAGGGCGGTCTGCGTTTTCACCCGAGTGTCAATCTCAGCATTTTGAAGTTCCTCGGATTCGAGCAGGTGTTCAAAAACTCCCTCACCACGCTCCCGATGGGCGGCGGCAAGGGCGGTTCCGATTTTGATCCGAAAGGCAAGACCGATCTCGAAGTGATGCGTTTCACGCAGAGCTTCATGACCGAGTTGTACCGTCACATCGGTCCGAACACCGACGTGCCCGCCGGCGACATCGGCGTGGGCGGCCGTGAAATCGGCTTTATGTACGGCCAGTACAAGCGCATCGTGAATCGTTTCGAGTGTGTGCTCACGGGCAAGGGCCTCTCGTGGGGCGGCTCGCTCATCCGTCCGGAAGCCACCGGTTACGGCGCGGTGTACTTCGCGGCGAACATGCTCGGCACACGCGGCCTGAGCATCGAAGGCAAGACGGTCGTCGTGTCGGGTTCCGGCAACGTCGCCCAGTATGCGGTCGAGAAAGTGAATCAGCTCGGCGGCAAGTGCGTCACCCTTTCCGATTCGAACGGCTGGATCCACGACCCGAACGGCATCACCGGCGAGAAGTGGGAATTCGTGATGGATCTGAAGAACAACCGCCGCGGCCGCATCAGCGAGTATGCGGACAAGTATCCGGGCGTCGAATATCACGAGAGCGGCAGCGTGTGGGACGTGCCGTGCGACATCGCACTCCCCTGCGCGACGCAGAACGAACTCGACGGCGCAAACGCCGAGACACTCGTGAAGAACGGCTGCTTCTGCGTATCGGAAGGCGCAAACATGCCGACCACACCCGAAGGAATCAAGGTGTTCATCGACAATAATATTCTGTACGGTCCGGGCAAGGCGGCAAACGCGGGCGGCGTTGCAACCTCCGGTCTTGAAATGAGCCAGAACTCCATTCGCATGAGCTGGACGCGCGAGGAAGTGGACCGCCATCTCTTCAACATCATGAAGAGCATCCACGAAGCCAGCGTCCATGCCGCCAACGAATACGGCACGCCGGGCAACTACGTCAACGGCGCAAACATCGCCGGCTTCATCAAGGTTGCCGACGCCATGATGGCGCAGGGTATCGTCTGATCCCCTTCTCTCATCAACACGCTGTTACACACAAGGCGCCCCGCGGGGCGCCTTGTGTTTTATCGAGCAGCGAACATGGAGGAAGGTAGCAAAGTAGCAAGGTAGGAAAGTGGAATGTGCGGCTGTCGGCACGCGCCGCTTTGCTACTTTCCACTTTGCTACTTTCCACGTCGCGTCATTCCCACACCGCTTCCGTTCAATGCGGCTTCTCCAGCCGCTTATGCGTCTCGTTGACGATCATCAGCGCGGCGGAGCCGTAATGCACGTGGTATTCCGCAATCATCTCGCCGTTGATGATGACGGGATCGGTGGCGACGTGGGTCTTGGCGGTTTCGATGTCGGGCACGTTGAGGATGAAGGCGCCGCGCCAGCCTTCGACGCCGTCGAACGGGCCGGCGTGCACCAGCACACCCGCCTCCGCGAGACGGTTCATGTTCGCAAAATGGCCCTTGAACATCTCGTCGCGTTCCGGTCCCTTGGGCACGGGCGTGGGGCCGGTCTTCAACAGCACAAACACGTACTTCTTCATGCCGCGCGCATCCGCGCCCAGGCGTTTCGCGAGTGTGCTGTCGTAGTCCGTCGAGGACGTCTGCGCACAAACCGTTGCGGTGCAGGCCACCCAGACGCAAAGGAGCAAAGGTCTAACGAGATGATGTGTCACACCGAGCTTGGCGAGGTGCGACCGCCTGAGTGAGTTCCGGGGCACCGTGCGCGTGGCCAAAATCACGAGTTGCTGCAGAGTGTGCATGTGCGCTCCTTTCAGACGTGCTGGTCCACAAGGATGGGATTGCCGTCGGGATCGTGCACGACGAAGTAGGCCGGACCCGTCGTGCTCTCGTCGGCCTCCACCACAAGCTGCACACCTTGCTCCTTGAGGCGTTTCTGCAATTCGCGCACATCGGTGAAACCGGGCACGAGCTGCGCGCTCTGATCCCAGCCCGGATTAAATGTGAGCATGTTTTTGTCGAACATGCCCTGGAACAGGCCGATCACGTGTTCGCCGTTTTTCAGCACGATCCAGTTCTGCGTGATGTCGCCACCCTTGTATGTAAAACCGAATTTTTCGTAGAACGCGACCGAGGCATGTATGTCTTTCACTGTGAGACTGATGGAAAATGCGCCGAGCTGCATGGGACCTCCTTGTGAATTTCAGTATGTGGGGAATCGTCCGGAAAATACATGCCGGCACTTCCGTTGCAAAACAGTGGAAGCGGAGGGAAGGCCGCCCGGACGATGGAGCAGCGACGTGTTGTACGGTCGCCCGCGGTGGATCAGCCGCGGCTCTTTTTCATCACCACACCTTCGCCGCTGCGGCCGTCCACAAGAATGCGGAGGTCGTCGTCGAGGCGCACGTGGCGCGTGAAACGCGCCTCCGTTTCCGCGGCGGCGGCATCGAGCCAGGCCCAGTCGATCTCCTGCCCCGCCGTGTAGTGGCGCAGCGTGAAATACATGATGTGGAACGACGTGAGATTCTGGAAGAAGTGTGAACCCTGCGAGGGATCGATGATCATGTTCGGCAGCGAGGTCTCCACGATCGCGCGCGCGCCGGAGATGTCGGGGAATTTTACCGGTATGCCGAGCGACGGATCGGACGAACCCCAGCGGCCCGGACCGATGAGCAGGTACGGCCGCTGTTCACGCACAAGCTGCGCGTTCAACGCGGCGATCTCCTTCACCATCTCGCGCGTGCGCATCGCGTCGAACACCTCCGGTTTGACGTACACCACGTCGCGCACCGTGTGCACGCCGTTGCCCAGCGCCTGCGTGGTGCGCAGCAGCACATCGCCCTGATCAAGCGACGACAGATCGACTGCCGGACCACCCTCCTGCTTCACCATCGGCCGCACCTGCAGGAAACTGAACTGCGCGGGCATGGCCTCCTTTTCGCCGAGCCGCACGGCAAACTCCATCTCCACCGGACAGTTCATCGCCGTCTCGCAGATCGACACCAGCATACGCACCACATCGGTGAGCGGCATCACGCGCGACTTGAGCAGCGGCGCAAAGTTGATGACACGCGGACCCTTGCGGAACACACCCTCGTACATGCAGTCGTTCTCGGCCGAATACGTGGACGCGATATGTGTCAGCGCTCCGTGCCGCTCGGCGTCCTGAATGTTGAGCCGCACCATGTACTCGTCCTCGGTCGGATATTTTCGGACGATATCCGAACGCAGATCGACCGCCCAGAACATCGTCTGCGAATTCTGAAACAGATCCTTCGTGGTGCCGAACTGCGGATGCACCGTGGGATACACGGGGCAGAACTGCAGACTCACACCGTTGTCGACAATGGTCTTGCCGAGACCAAGGGCGAGATTCACCACACCGTCCTTCTGTTTCGCCTTGCCTAAGGGATAGTAGTTGAACGAGCGCGCGACGCCCGAGATGTGCGGATAGAAATACCGGTCGTGTTTTGTGCCGACCATCTCCTGCACAATCACGGCCATCTTTTCTTCCTCGATGCGGTTGCCCGTTGCCTCGATGTAATTCTTTGCACCGCGGAACCACGTGGATGCAAACACAAATTTCACCGCCTGCGTCAGGTTGTGGAAGCGCACGGCGAAGTCGGGATTGCTGTTCGGGATCATCACCGTCGCGTAGATGCCGGCAAAGGGCTGATAGAGCGCGTCCTCGAGCAGCGACGACGAGCGCACCGCCAGCGGGAAGCGGGCCTTTTGCAGGATGGCGCGCAGATCGCCCAGCACCGTCGGGGGCAGATCCGCATGCAGGAACGCGCGTACCACCTGCTCGTCCGACACATTTTCGAAGGCGAGTGGAAGCAGATCGTTCTGTGCGACAAACTGCGAGAACACATCGGTGCCGAGCACGATGGTGCGCGGAATCGAGATGTGCACGCCCGGGAAATAGTCCGGCTCCATATATTTTTTCAGCACGCTGTCGACAAAGGCGAGTCCGCGTGCCTTGCCGCCGAGCGAACCGCCGCCGATACGCGACACCACGGCATCGATGTCGAATTCGCCGCGCGCAAAATCGGAGATGACCCCCTGCTGATCGACCTGTATCTGCAGCGACACCTCGGCAATGAGGTAGGCGCGCAGATCGGCAGCGCTCGCGAAGTGGCTGATCTTCACGGGCTTGATACGACGCGCGAGTGTGAAGTGTGTGCGCGCGAGCAACCAGTTCGAGAAGTGATCCCGCGAGGCATGGTGCATGAGGGCCTCCTCGGGCACGTCGCGCAGGCGGTCGCGCAGCTCGCGCAGATTGCGCGCGCGGGCCACCTCGGAGCCGTCGGGAAGCTGGAAGACAAAGTCGCCGAAGCCGAAGTTCTGTTTGATGAATTCTCCGACCTCCTGCAGCAGCGAGCGCGAGTTCTTGTTCACAAACGCGATATTGCCCGCCTCGATTTCGGGCAGGTGCTGCGTTTCCGACGACTGCACAAGCACGGGCAGCTCGGGATTGTCCTGCAGCACCATGCGCGCGAAGCGCAGCCCCGCGTCGCCCGCCTCGCGCCCCTCCATCAGCACGCGCATGTCGGTGATCACACCGAGCAGCGTGCCGCGGTATTTCTCGTAATAGGCGCAGGCCTCCTCGTACGACACCGCGTGAAGGATTTTCGGGCGCGCCTTCTGGCGCATGTAGCGGTCCGCAAAGTTTTTCCCCTCCTCGATGAGCGAGTGTCCCTGCTTGATCAGCTCGGTATAGATCAGCGGGAGATAGGAGGAGTAAAACGCGGGCGAATCCTCGAGCAGAAGAATGGTGCGGACGCCGAACTGCAGGCAGTCGATGGCCGCGTTGCGCATATCCTCGATGAGTTTGATGATGGCGAGAAAGATGCGGCGGTCGCCCATCCAGATGAACACCTTGTCGAGCAAGGCGAGATTCTCCTGTGCAAGCGAAAGCTGAAGTTCGCGCGACTGATACGCGAGCAGCACGACAGGCAGTTCGGGATATGTGGCGCGCACGGCCTCGCAGAACGACGACAGATCCATGTCGCCGAGGCGCAGCATGGTGATGACAAGATCGTACTCCTGCGCCTGCAGCGCGGCCAGCGCGGCCTCGCCGGAATTGACACGCGTGAGATGCGGGGCGTAGTGCAGATTGAGTTCGAGAAACTCGCTGAAGATCGCCTCGGAGAGCTGACCGTCCTCCACAATCGTGTAATAATCGTAGAGACTCGAGACGAGCAGTATGTTCGTGATCCGATACCGCATCAGATCACGGAACTCCATCGCCTGGCCCGAACCCGGTTTGACGCCGTACAGCCCGATGACATCGGTGACTTCGTCGCGTTTTATTCGAGAGTCTTTCATGCGTCAACCGTGATTGAGTGCCAAGCAGAGACCATCTCTAATTTTCCCCGGAGGCACGTGCGCGCAAGAGTTCGGACGTGCTGAAACCTATAAAAAAATTCCGTCCCGATCGGAAGTGATCGAGCCGCCATGCGAGATCGAGACGGAATAATGTGAATATTTTTTCAATACTGAAGCCCGCCTCGAAGAAGGGCCGCGACGCGATTCCGACAGGCACGGTCTGCATGGCGCCGGTACTGCTACGCATCGACGTCCATCCCGCTCCGCCAAAAAAAATGAGTTCCCACGAGGCCGCACCGAGGACCGGGATATTTCCGAGCGGAAGAATCGAGAAAGGCAGGCGTCCCAGATTCTGTTCCACAAAGATTGACGCAGCCGCATCACCACCAAACTCGCGGAAGCCGAGCGTCCGAAAACGCGCGGGTGCGGTTATGTAGTTGCTCGATCCGGTGAGGTGGAAGAGATCCTGTGTCGGAAGCCGCTGTGTGCTCCACCGCGCGGATACATCCAGAGTGCTGCGGCCGAGTATTCCGAGGTCGATGGTACCGGAAAGTCCCGCGCTGAGTGTCAGGTACGACCATCGATCATGCTCCGTATCCGCCTGTGTCCACGTGATTCCGGCCTTGGGAACGATGTCGGCCTCGCCGCTTCGTCTGACGACGCCCGCATCGTCGATGCGCGGACGAAAATCCAGTTCACTCTCAAAACCGAGGGACAGGAATTTTCCCTCATTGATCGGGGGATTGGCACGGAAGCGTGTATCCTTTCCTGCGAGGCTCCACTGTGTATTTGTTGCCACCGACGTGTGCTCCTCCAACGAAACAGAGAGACTGCTGTGCAGGGTATTCACTAGATAGGCATCCAGGAGAATCCCACCTCCCGTGCTGCGGTAATAATCGCGCGGATCCTCCTTGACAAACAGATTCAGTGCCGTCGTGGCCGAGGTGCCCATGAGGTGCTGATCCTCGTCGATGGAGGCGAGCCGGCTGTACGCGGAAGCCACCAAAAACATTCCCGTGCGGAGGTGCAAGTACGGCGACACTGCGGCGTGCCATTTTACACGCGCATCGCTGAGGCCGTACCCGAATCCGAAGCCGGCCCCGCGGAGCGAATATGCCGGTGAGGAGACCGAAAACGGCGCATACACCGCATGCCCTTCAACACGATTGTAGTGATACATCGTAAGCAATCCCGGCAGTGAATACGAAACACTTCCACCGTCCAGCGTTGTGCCCGTGAATACTTCGGCCGCGCTGTATCGCCTCGCTTGGATGGTTTCGACGAGATGCACGCTGTCGCCCTTCGTATAGGCGCGCAGTTCCTCCTCTGTATTCGGGATACGCTGCTGCATACGCCACGACGTGGAATCAAACAGATCCGCGCCCTCGAGCACTTTGACGCGGATGCCGTCCATCATCTCCTCGTTCTCCGGTTTGTTCACGCGGTAGTTCTGGATGATCGAGAACATGCGGCCCTCGGCCGTGACCTCGATCCCCACGATGGAGGCCGTCATGTGGGCGTACAGCGAAACATCCGACGGCAGCCAGAACTCGTCGTCGACAAGACTGTATTGCTGGCGGAAGCTCACGGTATCGATCATTGGTGGCAACGCCGCTTCATTAAAGACGATATCAACGCTGTTGAGCAGGTAGCTGCCATCGGTGATATAGATGGTGCCCGCAACCAGCGGTTTGGCGGCGCTGCGCGGTGTAATGCGGATGATATACACCGTGGTGGAATCGATGGACGTCTCGCCCATGAGTGTGTAATAGTACGCGGAGAGACCGTCCTCCGAAATCGGTCCAATAACCGATACACGTTTGCCGATTTGTACACGGTCGCGGGAGAAGTTTGCACGGGCTGTGATACTTGTGAGCGTATTCGTCGGTCCATCGAGATCCGAACTCCTGCGCGCCTCAATAATCTCCTTGTACTGATCGGGCTTTGCCCAATATGCCTGCGTCAGCGATTCGCCCACGGTAGGAAGACGAAGGTCCGGATCTCTCTCGCCCGCCTCGCGGTCGTCCAACGACAGTATCCGCAGCACCGTTTTTGTGTGTGTGGTCGCGGCATAGTTAAATAGCCGCTGCTCGAGCAGACGCTTCTTCTCGATGGCCTTGCGGATGATGGGCACCGCCGGATCCTCTCCGGCTGTGACGGTGACTCCGCGCATTTTGATAGCGGTCTGCCGCAGCATGATGCGCATGTCCGACAGCGTATCGCCCGGGTGAATTTGCATGGTGACGGAGGAGTACCCGACGCGGCTGAAACGCAGGCGGTGCGCACTTGTGTCGAGGGGGAGCACGAAACGCCCTTCAAGATCGCTGGTGGTGCCCTTCGAACTGCCGAGGATCAACACATGGGTAAACGGCAGCGGCTTGCCACCGTCCCGGTCCACAACAATGCCCGAAGCTCGACGCTGCTGCGCACCGGCACCGCACACAAACAGTGCATACAGCAGCACGGCACAGACAATCTCATACTGTCTTGTGATACGACGCATCTATCAACGTGCTACTTTCACCGTTCCACTTTCAACGTTCAACATTCTTCATCCCTACACCCAGCCGCGCAGCTTGCACGCCTCGGCGACGCGCGAGATGGCGATCATGTAGGCGGCGTCGCGCAGCGAGAGCCGGCGCTTGCGCGCGATGTCGGCCACGGCGTCGTAGGCGTCGGTCATCTTCGAATCGAGTTTGCTGAGCACCTCGTCGCGCGTCCAGTAATAGTTCATGTTGCTCTGCACCTGCTCGAAATAGCTGCAGGTCACGCCGCCCGCGTTTGCGAGGAAATCGGGCACAATCACCACGCCGCGCTTGTGCAGCACCCCGTCGGCCTCGGGCGTCGTCGGACCGTTGGCGCCTTCGGCGATGAGCTGCACCGAGGGGCGGATCTTGTCGACATTGAGCGCGTTGATCTGATTCTCGAGCGCCGCGGGAATCAACACATCGGCATCCTGTTCGAGCCAGGCGTCGCCGTCCAGCACATCAAAGCCGAGTTCCGGCGCCTTGCCGCGGTCGATCTCGCCGAACTTGTTCGTGATACCGCGCAGCACCTGCAGATCGATGCCGTCCTTGCGGCGGAACGTGAAGGCGCGCTGCTCGCGCTGATCCCAGCACGACACCGCGATGACCTTGCCGCCGTACGAGATAAACAGCTCGATCGCGTACTGCGCCACATTGCCGAAGCCCTGCACGCTGGCGGTGGAACCCGCGATGGCGAGGTCGCGCTCGCGCATGGCTTCGCGCAGCGTGTACACAAGACCGTATCCCGTGGCTTCCGTGCGTCCGAGCGAGCCGCCGAGACCGACCGGCTTGCCGGTGATAAAACCCGGCTCCTTGCGGCCTGTGATGTGCTCGTACTCGTCGAGCATCCACACCATGTGCTGCGACGATGTCATGACATCCGGCGCGGGCACGTCCTGATACGCGCCGATATACTCGACGATCTTGCGCACCCAGCCGCGGCACAGTGCCTCCTGCTCGCGCATGGAGAGATTGTGCGGATCGCAGATCACGCCGCCCTTCCCGCCGCCGAGCGGGATGTCGACCACCGCGGTCTTCCACGTCATCCACATCGCGAGGGCGCGCACGGTGTCGATGGTCTCGTGCGGATGGAAACGGATGCCGCCCTTGCTCGGACCGCGCGCGTCGTTGTGCTGCACGCGGAAACCGCGGAACACGCGGTAACTGCCGTCGTCCATACGGATGGGAATATTGAAATGGAATTCACGATCGGGGGTGCGGAGCAGCTCGCGCGTGGCATCGTCGAGCGAGAGTTTTTCGGCGATGCTGTCGAATTGCTGCTGCGCCATGCGGAACGGATTAAACGATTCTTGGGCCATGGGAGCGTCCTTTTAAAGGATAAGAGTACCGTAAACTACCATAATTCCGCGCGCGCGCCAAAGCCCCGGAGGGTGTCATTTGACGCGCCGAAGACGTAATTTCCCGCACCATCCCCTTCGCGACCCACCGCAGCGCCTCCATCCCATGAAACATCAGAGCAAGGACATCAACGATCTGCTCACCGTCCTCGGCGAACGAGCAAAGGAGTTGAGCTGCCTCTACGGCATCGAGGAACTTCTCACCGCGCGCGACGAGACACTGGAGGACGTGCTCGTCGAGGTGGCGCGCGCGATACCCGAGGGATGGCAGTATCCGGACCTCTGCTGCGCGCGCATCCGCTACGGCGAGGCGGTGTTCACCAGCGAAAACTTCGCCGTGACACGCTGGCTGCAGCGCTCGGATATCAGCGTGCAGGACGCCGTGGAGGGCGTTGTGGAAGTGTACTACACAAAGGAGCTTCCACCCGCCGACGAGGGTCCCTTCCTCAAGGAGGAGCGCCGGCTGCTCAACTCCATCGCGGAACGCATCGCGCATTTTATCCTGCATCAGCGCCTGAAAAACGTGTTCTTCGAGTGGGAGACCTTCCGCACGGAACGCACTGGCAAGGAGCGCAGCGAATGGATGGTTGTGCTGGGCGTACTGCGCAAGACCGACCAGAGTCTGTACACACGCATTTCGCGGCGCATGCTGAACCACCTCTGCCGCATCGGCATCAAGGAGGCATCGACGCTGCTGCAGAGTTTCAACGTGACCGAACAGCCCGGCGACGATCCCGCCTTCGGCACCAACAAGCCGCAGCAGCGCGAGGAACTGCACAACTTCATCATCACGAGCGACGAGATCTTCATCATCGCCTCGAATTACCTGAGCGATGACGACATCCTGATGAACATCCAGAAGTGGATCAAGGACGACAAGGCCGCCTTCCTCGTGAATGCCGTCGAAAGTCTCGACACCTCGCTGGCCGAAATATCGGATGCACTCGGGCGCTATTACCATCTGTTCCCGTCGGGACTCGAGCTTTCACCCTCCACCGACAAGGTGCTGCGCGTGTCGTTGATTCGGCGCTTCTTCAACGACCAGCTCAGCTTCATCAACATCGCGAAGAAGTACATCGAGATACGCGACTTCTACGACCTCCTGCACCGCATCATCTACCACCAGAAGAGCCACGGCAAACTGGGCGGCAAAAGCGCGGGACTTTTTCTCGCGACACAGATCGTGCGCCGGGCCGCGGGACAAAATCCCCTGCTCGAAAACGTGCGCACTCCGAAGACCTGGTACGTCGTCTCCGACGGCATCCTGAACTTCATCCACTACAACAATCTCGAGGAAGTGTTCAATCAGAAGTACCTCGACATCGACCAGGTGCGCGACGAATATCCGCACCTCGTGCAGGTGTTCAAGAACTCGTACTTCACCACCGAGATCATCAAGGGCCTGTCGATGGCGCTCGACGATCTCGGCGACCGCCCCATCATCGTGCGCAGTTCGAGTCTGCTCGAGGACAGCATGAGCGCCGCGTTTTCGGGCAAGTACAAGAGTCTCTTCCTCGCGAACGCGGGGAGCAAGGGCGAACGCCTCGCGGCGCTGATGGACGCCATCGCCGAGGTGTACGCGTCGATATTCGGACCCGATCCCATCGAATACCGATCCGAACGCGGACTGCTCGACTTCCACGAGGAGATGGGCATCATGATTCAGGAGGTTGTCGGCACACAGGTCGGCAAGTACTTCCTGCCCGCCTTCGCGGGCGTGGCGTTCAGCAACAACGAATTCCGCTGGTCGCCGCGCATACGGCGCGAGGACGGACTCATCCGCATGGTGCCCGGACTCGGCACACGCGCGGTGGACCGGCTGAGCGACGACTTCCCCATCCTCATCGCGCCGGGCCAGCCGAATCTGCGCGTGAACGTGTCGCCCGAGGAGATGCTGCGGTATTCCCCCAAGAAGATGGACGTCATCAATCTGGATACGTGCAGCTTCGAGACCGTGGACGTGCAGGAATTCCTGCGCGAGTACGGCAACGAGTTCCCGCAGGTCCATCGCATCGTGTCGCTGTACGAAGAGGATCACATGCGGCAGCCGGTGGGTCTGCACATCGACTTCGAGCGCGAGACCGCGGCGGTGACGTTCGACGGACTGATCACGCGCTCGAATTTTGTGAAACAGTTGCACGCCATCGTCCGCTTGCTGCAGGAGAGCATCGACACGCCGGTCGACATCGAATTCGCGAGCGACGGCGACGTGCTGTATCTGCTCCAGTGCAGGCCGCAGAGTTTCACACGCGGAAGCGCGCCGGCCTCGATACCGCGCGACGTGTCGAATCACCGGAAGATTTTCACGGCCAACCGTTTCATCTCGAACGGCGTGGTGCCCGACATCACACACATCGTGTACGTGGATCCGCAGCAGTACTCGTATCTGCCCGACAGAAACGATCTGCTCGAAGTGGGGCGCGCCATCGGGCGGCTGAACAATCTTCTGCCGAAGCGGCAGTTCATTCTGATGGGTCCGGGCCGCTGGGGCAGCCGCGGCGATATCAAGCTGGGCGTGGCCGTGTCGTACTCCGACATCAACAACACCGCCGTGCTCATCGAAATCGCGCGCAAGACCGGCAACTACGTACCCGACCTCTCCTTCGGCACACACTTTTTCCAGGATCTTGTCGAGGCCTCGATACGCTATCTGCCGCTGTATCCCGACGATCCGGGCGTGATTTTCAACGAGGGTTTCCTGCATCACATGCCGAATGTGCTGGCGGAACTGCTGCCGGAGTTCGAACACCTCAAGGACACGATTCGTGTCATCGACGTTCCGCGCTGCACCGACGGCATGGTGATGCGAGTGCTGATGAACGCCGACCTCGAGGAGGCGATGGGCTATCTGACACCGGTGCGCAAGAACCGCGCCGTGTACGCCGAGAACACCGAGGAAGAAGTGCACGAGATCGAGGACCACTGGAGCTGGCGCCTGCGCATGGCCGAACGCATCGCCGCGCAGATTGATCCGCGCCGATTTGATGTGAAGTCTGCCTACGTCTTCGGAAGCACGAAGAACGGCAGCGCGGGTCCGGGCAGCGACATCGATCTCATTTTCCACGTGGGTGGTGATCTCGAGGCGCGCGCACAACTGGCGTTGTGGTTGAACGGGTGGAGTCTGTGCTTGGCCGAGATGAATTACCTGCGCACCGGCTACAAGAACAGCGGTCTGCTCGACGTGCATTACGTGACCGACGACGACATCGCGGCGCGCACGAGTTACGCCAGCAAGATCGGCGCGATCACCGACGCCGCGCGGGAGTTGCCGCTTTCGAGGAGATAGGAGATAGGAGCGGGAGAGCGGGACAGCGGGAGAGCGGGACAGCGGGAGCGGAACAACGAAATAGTGTCTCGCTGAGTCCCGCGTAGCGGGAAAGCGCGACGTGACAGCGGGACAGCGGGACAGCGGGAGCGGAACAACGAAATAGTGTCTCGCTGAGCGGAGTCGAAGCGCGACGCGACAGCGGGACAGCGCGACAGCGGGAGAGCGCGACAGCGGGAGCGGAACAACGAAATAGTGTCTCGCTGAGCGGAGTCGAAGCGCGACGTGACAGCGGGACAGCGGGAGCGGAACAACGAAATAGTGTCTCGCTGAGCGGAGTCGAAGCGCGACGTGACAGCGGGACAGCGGGAGAGCGGGACTGTTACCCTCACCCCGGCCCTCTCCCGTTCCGGGAGACGGTGACTGGTCTGTTCTGTGCGGTGTTTTGCTTGTGTTCTGCGGCGGTGTCGGGCGACCGCCGGTCGCCCCTGTCGGATGTCATACGCGGTTTGCGCACACGCGGATCGGTGACTGGTCTGTTCTGCGCAGTGTTTTGCGCGTGTTCCGCGGCGGTGTCGGGCGACCGCCGGTCGCCCCTGTCGGATGTCATACGCGGTTTGCGCACACGCGGAACGGATCGCAGTAAGAATCGGACAGGTGTGTCGTTTTATCGTCTAATCGTCTGATCGTCTAATCGTCTGATCGTCTGATCGTCTAATCGTCTGCTCGTCTAACCGTCCAATCGTCTCATCGTACGTTGAGCCCGCGAAGCGGGCGACATTCACCAACCCACGCCGTGAGGCGTGGGACACGACGCGGCATCGAAGTCCACAGAGCCCCGCGAAGCGAGGCAGCATTCCAGGACGTTGAGCCTTGGGAACACATCTTTCGCGAGAGCACAAGAACAAATACCCGGAATTTCTTCTGCAGTTTGCACGCGAGGATGATGCATTCACATGTGGCGAATCCGACCTCTGAATGCCGCCCCTCCGGGGCTCTTCATTTCCTGTCACACGCCGCACTCCCACGCCTCACGGCGTGGGTTGGTGAATGTCGCCCCTCCGGGGCTCAGGAAATCGTGGAAGGTCGCAAAGTGGAAAAGTGGGAAGTATCCAAGTTCTATCGCGCGCTACCATCTACCGATCTACCAACTACCAACTACCAGCTACCCATCTACCCATTCCGAGAGAGCACAAGAACCAATCCCGGGTAATTCTTCGCACCGAGCCTTTGATCCGATGCACTCACTTTTTCACGTCGTGCAACGGCATTTAAATCCTATGCAATGACGTTTCAATCCCGCGCAATGACGTTTCAATCCTTTGCAATGATGTTTCAATCCTATGTAATGACGTTTTCACGCGCTGCAAAATCGTTTTCACGTCGTGCAATGGCATTTCAATCCTACACAATGACGTTTCAATCCTTTGCAATGACGTTTCAATCCTATGTAATGACGTTTTCACGCGCTGCAAAATCGTTTTCACGTCGTGCAATGGCATTTCAATCCGCCGCAATGGCATTTCAATCCGTTGCGATGGCATTTCAATCCGTCGCCGTCCCAACTCCCTACTCCCCACTCCCCACTCCCAACTCCCCACTCCCCACTCCCCCGGCCCGTCGTGCCTCGACAAGCTCGGGGTGACACAGCGTTCTGGTCCCGCTGTCCCGCTGTCACGTCGCGCTTCGACTCCGCTCAGCGAGACACTATTTCGTTGTTCCGCTCTCCCGCTATCCCGCTGTCCCGCTGTCCCGCTGTCACGTCGCTCTTTCCCGCTGCGCGGGACTCAGCGAGACACTATTTCGTTGTTCCGCTCCCGCTGTCCCGCTGTCCCGCTGTCCCGTCGCGCTTCGACTCCGCTCAGCGAGACACTATTTCGTTGTTCCGCTCCCGCTGTCCCGCTGTCACGTCGCGCTTCGACTCCGCTCAGCGAGACACTCTTTCGTTGTTCCGCTCTCCCGCTATCCCGCTGTCCCGCTGT
>JACRFB010000062.1 GCA_016218045.1 Ignavibacteriota bacterium | reverse complement strand
CAATAGCCGAGTCACAAAGATCTTTCGAATCCGTAGAGATAAGAATATACACGAGAGTATCACTGAGCTGTAGAATGTCGACTATTCCGTCCGCACCCTCGCCACCGGTCAAGAGAGTGGAGAAGGCTTTCGCTCCGGTTGCTGCTGCAGACGTTGCGGCTGCTTCGTTCTTGGAGTACTTCCTGTTGGATGAGGACGTGCGCGGACGTACCGCAGCCCCGTCCGCTGCTGTTATGTTGCGCCGGTACTGTGTGATACGCGCGTGATCCGCGACGGAGGATCGTGAGGAGTCCATGACGGCAACCGTGACCGTTTTGACGGACCCGGAATTCTGCGCTACCGCAGCGGCGGAGAAGAGAACCATGGCGGACACGAGCATCGTCCCCACAAAGAGAAACGAACTGCCCGCGAGCCGTGTGGAGAAGACAGCAATACTCCTGCCCACTCGTGGGGCAACGACTCTGTGATCTCTCTGGCCGTGACTGCGCACTCTGCGTCTCTCCCGATACGTGCTGCGGATGATGGACACCGTAACCTCTTTCAGCGTCGAAAGCACAAAGGTAGCGCGTGCGAGGAGTTATTCCACGCGCGCGGTGCGTTGCGTGAATTCGGCAAGGAGGCGGTGAAGGTCGGGGATGCGCGAGAGGCGTATGCGGACGCGATAGCAAGGGCCGTCGTCGTAATTGCGGTCGAGTATCGCCGCGCCAGCGCGGTCGAGAGCGTGGTGTGCCTGCTGTGTCCATTCAAAGGAGAAACGGATGCGGAACTCCTCTTCGATGATACGTTCGACCACACGCGCCTGGTCCAGCGCCGACGCGGCGGCTTCGGCATAGGCCTTCGCGAGCGGTCCGACGCCCAGCTTCACGCCGCCGAAGTAACGCACGACGACGAGGGCGGTATCAGTGAGGCCCAGGCGGTCGATGGCGCCGAGGATACGGCGTCCGGCAGTGCCCGAGGGCTCGCCGTCGTCGGAGGAACGGAATCGCGCGCCGTCGGCGCCGAGACGCCAGGCGGAGCAGTGATGCGCGGCGGTGTAGTGCTCTTTGCGTAAAGCCGCGAGCATGGACTCGGCCGCTCCTTCATCCGTACACGGAGCGGCGAAGGCGAGGAAACGTGAGTGTTTCTCCTTGAGTTCGGCCTGCGAGGGAGCCGCGATGGTGAGGTATGTGTCCGTCGGTCTGTCTTCCATTCGATCTTCGCGGCCGCGGCGACATTGATGACACGGGGCCGTATATTGCAACGTAGCAATTCACGCTGCACAAAGAAACGTTGCACAGGTGCGTCATGCCGATCCGCTTGCCGCATCCCCGCTCCGCGCGTTTCCAGAGAGAAACCGTCAGGAAAAGTCTACCTTCCTCGGTTCCTCCTGTGACAACACCCCCATCAAGCACGCACACTCCATGAAAATCGGTATTACCTGTTATCCCACCTACGGCGGCAGCGGTGTTGTCGCCACGGAACTCGGCATCGCCCTCGCACAACGGGGGCACGAGGTGCACTTCGTCAGCTACGCGTCGCCGTTCCGGCTGACCCACTTCTACGAGAACATTTTCTTCCACGCGGTGGAACAGAGCACGTATCCGCTGTTCGACTTCAATCTGTACTCGCTCGCGCTCGCCAGCAAACTTGTGGAAGTGACACAATACCAGAAGCTCGACGTGCTGCACGTGCACTACGCCATCCCCCATGCCGTCAGCGGCTATCTGGCGCGCGAGATCGTGGGACGCGACGCGGTGAAACTCGTTACGACCCTGCACGGCACCGACAGCACTCTCGTCGGACTCGAACCGTCCTTCCTCCCGCTGATGCGATTCTCGATACAACAGAGTGACGCCGTGACGGCCGTGTCGCGCTTCCTCAAGGAAAAAACACTCACGAATTATTCCATCGAGAAAGACATCGACATCATTCCGAACTTTATAAACTCGGTGGAATATGCTCCGAGCGCATCGTGCGCCTTCCGCTCGCACATAGCGCCGAACGGGGAAAAGATCCTCGTGCACACATCGAACTTCCGGCCTGTGAAACGTGTCACCGATGTGATACGCGTGTTCAAACTCGTGCGGGAAAAAGTCCCTTCGAAACTGCTGCTCGTGGGAGACGGTCCAGACAGGCATGAATGCGAGACTCTTTCGCGCGAACTGGGAATAGAGGTAGATGTGCGTTTCCTCGGCAAACAGGATGCGATTGTGGAAATTCTCGCGGCATCGGATCTCTTTCTCCTGCCGAGCCAGTCCGAAAGTTTCGGGCTTTCAGCCCTCGAAGCCATGTCGTGCGGCCTCCCGGTTATTTCGTCCAGCACCGGCGGCATACCCGAGGTGAACATCCATTCCCAGACCGGCTACATCGCGGAAATGGGCGATGTGGATCGTATGGCAAAGTACGCCGTCGATCTTCTGCAAAACGCGCAGAAGTACGAGCTGTTTTCGAAAGCGGCCAGGACACGTGCCGTCGAAGTGTACGACACGGCTCTTGTTGTTCCCCGCTACGAGGAAGTGTATCAACGGGTGATAGGGCAGTAGGACGATTTGGGCACCCGTCCGGACGAGCACTGGAAATCACGAAAAACCCACAGGTTTTACGGTGTCATGGAAGCGTTAACGACAGCAATTTCACTGTCGGCATTTTGACGGCCCGTGGAAACAATTCCACAACGAATGAAGAAAATGCAACACTCTGTTTCATTTTCATGGATTTACGGGCGCTGATTCAACAAAAATCTTCTGGCAGGGTTATTGCGTAATATGAACTTGACTGTGTTTCACTCAGGTTCATTATGAAAAAGCTTATCGTACTCATCCTCACCCTGTTCCGCTCGAAGAAACTGCAGACGGAGAACGCCGACGACAAGATGTGGGAGCATCTTGACGGCGCCGAGTTCTTTGTTGTGCCTCCGCAGTCCCGGGCAGCCGCCCCCGTCGAATAAACGGGTGTGTGTAGTAGATACGGCGCCTCCGCGGCGTCGTGTTGCTCCATCCCTTCCCGCACCAATTCGAGAGGGGATGCTTCCTATTTCCCATCGCCGGATCTGTGACATGCGTCGGTCTACGATGCGGGGAGAGTCAAAAATTCCGCCTGCCTTGCTTCACAGGGGGTGGAGGGCCTAATTTGCCTGCTCCATGATGAGTTCCCGCAAGTGATAGCGCTCCGATTCGTGACACGACTCGTTTTCCCGTGTGTAACCGCCGTGATGGCGGCCGGGCTCCTTTCCGGTTGCGCCGTCTGGGATTTTACACAGACCAAGTATCAGAATGCCACGGGCTTCTTCAACACGTATTACAACGCGTCGAAGTTGTTCGCGGAAGCGGAGACGGAGATACGCAAGGAGAAAAAACTGGTCGACAACACGTCGATCACACAGCTCTCCGTGCCCGGCGAGGATGTGGATCCGTTGATGAATCCCGCGGCTCCCGTCATGCACGGCGTGGTTGCGCCCGACGGAGCCGTCTCCACACCTTCCGACGCGGGTGAGGTACCGCCGTCGCCCGATGGCGCGCGTATGCGTCCACCGATGCAGCCCGGCATGGGCGCACCGATACTGTCGATGACCAAGCAGCGGGGCATGCAGGGCGTGGGTGTGCCCGCGACAGCGCTCGAGAATCTCGACAAGGTGATCGCCAAGTGTTCACGCATTCTGGTGGACTATAAAAAGAGCAAGTGGGTCGATAACGCGCTGCTGCTCATCGGCAAGGCCTACTTCTACAAGCAGGAATACACAAAGGCCGAACGCAAATTCAACGAACTCATCGATGGTTTTCCCGAGAGTCCCCTCCGCGCGGAAGCGATGTTGTGGCTCGGAAAAAATTCGATGATGATGGATCTGTTCGACGATGCCGAGAAGCAGTTGAACGCCTCCATCGATGAGGCGGCGCGGCAGGACGAACCCGCCGTGGCGCTGCAGGCCTACCTGTCCCTGGGCGACATGTATCTCGCGTTGCGCCAGTCGCAGAAGGCGGTGGAGAGTTACCGCAAGGGCACCGAACTGCAGTCCACCTCCGACGAACGTGTGCAGCTTTATCTCTCGCTCGCGCGTGAACTCGAAAAAAGCGGCGACCGCGCCGGCGCGCTCGACGCGTACCGCGCACTGGCCCGTTCGAACGGCGACCGCGATGTGCTGTTTTTTGCGGAACTGAACTATGCGCGTCTCGCGCGCGAGATGGGCCGCATCGACGACGCGGTGAACACGCTGGTCGACATGCTCGACAATCCCACCTACATCGAATACGACGGGCAGTTGCAGATGGAGATCGGCCGCTTGTACGAGACGGTGGATGAAATTCCCGCGGCCGTGGACCAGTACCGCTATGTCGACACCACGTTCCGTCAGCGTCCGGAATCGGCCGAAGCCGCCTACGCTCTCGGCAAGATGTACGAAACCAAGGGCAAGAACTACGACAAGGCTTTCGAGTATTACAGCGCAGCACGCACCGCGTATCCGGGCATCCCCGCCTCGACGCTCGGCGGCAGGCGCGCGGATCAGCTCGGCGAGTATCGCAAGCTGCGCAACCGCATGTTCGAACTCGACACGCTGCTGTTCTATGTGTTGTACCCCGACTCTCTCACGGCGCGCGATTCCGTTCGTGCAATAGCCGACAGCGTGGCCCGCACCGAATTGAAACAGAGCGGCGGCAGCGCGCTGAGCGAGGATCAGCGGTATCAGGAGCGCATCTCACGGCGCAGGCCGCACGGACGCAACAGCGGCCGTATCAATCCCTCGGCACCGCCGACGAGCGGCACACTGGCCGTGTCGCCCATGGGTGCTGGCGGTGTGCCTCAGGCCCCGGCCGGCGTGCAACCCTTGTATCGACGCGTAAATTTGCGCACGGTTCCGCCCGACTCCGTCCTGCGTGTGCTTTCCATATCACGCATGGATGTCGGCTGGGTGCTGTTCGACAAAGTCGGCGATCTGGATTCCGCCGCATATTATTACCGGCTCGCGCTCGACGGCTCTCTGCCCGACACCGTGCTTGCAAATGCGCTGTACACGATGGCCGCCATCGCGCGCCGCTCAGGCGACACCATACAGGCGCGCGAGTACGAGGACCGGCTTATCACCAAACTGCCCGAGACACGTTTCGCGCGCACACTGATGCTCGCGCGCGGGATGCCCGTCGCAAAAGATTCGCTTACCGTGTATCGCGAGGCCTACGAACGCGGCGCGACGCTGCTCGAACAGCGCGCCACGGCCGACGGGCTCGCGTCGCTCGAGCGCATGCGCCAGAATTACCCGCACAGCGACGAGTCCGTGCGCGCGCAGCTCGCGATCGCGATGGTGCTCGAGGAGACGCCGGGCAAGGGTGATTCGGCGCTCGCGATCTATCGCCGCATGGTGCTGCAGCATCCCGCATCGAAGTACACGCAGCGGGCGAAGGACGTGCTCGCGTCGATCGACAGAATCAAGACCGACGAAGCCGAACGCATCCGCAAGGAAGAAGAAAAGAAACGCGAGGAAGAACTGCGCAAGGAGCGCGAGGCGAAGAAAGTGCCGCAGGTTGTCACACATCGCGACACCACCACGCTGCGTTTCCAGCGGAAACACGATCCGACCAAGGACGAGGACTTCCCGCTGAATCTGCCGGAAGACAAACCCAAGAAACAGGCAGTGCCCGATGCACCGGGCAAACCCGGCACGCAGGGCGAC
The DNA here is from genome assembly GCA_016218045.1 of Ignavibacteriota bacterium. Classification (NCBI taxonomy): domain Bacteria; kingdom Pseudomonadati; phylum Ignavibacteriota; species Ignavibacteriota bacterium. Next base: position 12,322 of record JACRFB010000062.1, on the reverse strand, counting down.
ACGCCCCTCCCCGGCGCGTCCGATCCGGGAGCACAACCGCCGCAGGCGCCGGGCACACAGCCGCCTTCGTCGGGTGGCGATACCGACAATCAGCCGCTCAGCGTGCCGCTGCAGCAGCCCGTTCCACCTCCGCCCACACAGCCCCCTCCAGGGAAAGGAAAATGACACCAGTGAACCGCGCGATGCGCGTCACTTCCATACGCCCCGTGGCGGATGAGACGTACGCGCTGCGCTTCCATGCCCCCGACCTCGCCGCGGCCCTCAAGCCAGGACAATTCCTCAACATCCTCGTGAGCGATCTGAGCGATCCGTTACTGCGCAGGCCGTACAGCATCTCGAACATCGTGGAAGAGGAGTGCGAGATCCTTTTTTCCGTGGTCGGAAAGGGCACGGGCATACTTGCCGCAAAACGCGCGGGCGAAACGATCGGCGTGTTGGGTCCGCTCGGCAACACCTTCGGGTACACAAAGGACTTCGAGACCGCGCTGATCGTGGCCGGCGGCATTGGCGTCGCGCCGTTCCCGCTGTTGACCGCGCAGCTCCGCGCGGAGGGACGCGCGGTACAGACTTTCCTGGGCGCGCGTTCGGCCTCACGCGTGGTGCGCGACGGACTCGACAACCTGCATGTCGCGACCGACGACGGCAGCGAAGGATTTCACGGCACAGTGATCGGCTGTCTCGCGCAGTGGCTCGAGACACACGAGGCGCCCGCGCCGCGCATCTTCGCCTGCGGACCCAACGCCATGCTCCGCGCGACGCAGGACTTCGCGTCCACGTACGGCATCCCCTGCGAATTGTCGCTCGAGTCGGAAATGGCCTGCGGCGTCGGCATCTGCCAGGGCTGCCCGATCGAGCGTGTTGAAGGGGAGAGGAAATACGCGCTGGTATGCACCGACGGTCCGTGTTTTGATTCGCGCGACATCATATTCCACGAGTTCCACGCATGAATACCGCCTGCACAATCGGATCCCTCACGCTGAAAAACCGCGTCCTCGTGGCGTCGGGCACCTTCGGCTACGGCAACGAAGTGTCCGCCTACACCACGCTCTCGAAGTTGGGCGGCATCGTAACAAAATCCGTCAGCAAGCTGCCGCGGCAGGGCAACGCGCCGACACGCATCGCCGAGACCGCGAGCGGCATGCTCAATTCCATCGGCCTCGCAAACGTGGGCGTCGAGGCCTTCGTGTCGGACAAGCTGCCCTTCCTGCGCACGCTCGACACCACGATCATCGTCAACATCGCTGCCAGTTCCATCGACGAGTACGTGGAAGTGCTCGAACGCGTGGACGGCGAGGAGGGCGTGGACGGATACGAGATCAACGTTTCCTGCCCGAACGTCAAGGACGGCGGACTCAACTTCGGCACCAAGTGCGACATGACCGCGGCGATCACACGCGCGCTGCGTCCGCGCACCACCAAGCCGCTCATCATCAAGCTCACGCCGAACGTCACGCGCATCTCAGAATTTGCGCAGGCATGTGAAGACGAGGGCGCCGACGCGGTGTCGCTCATCAACACCCTTGTGGGCCTCGCGGTGGACGTGCGCACGCGGCGTCCCAAACTCTCGACCATCACGGGCGGACTCTCCGGTCCCGCCATCAAACCAGTGGCGCTGGCCAAGGTGTACGAGACGGCGCGCGCGGTAAAAATTCCCATCGTCGGCATCGGCGGCATCATGACCTGGGAAGACGCGATCGAATTTCTCCTCGTGGGCGCCACCGCCGTTCAGGTGGGCACGGCGAATTTCCGCGATCCGGACGCGGGCGCAAAAATCGCGGAAGGCATGGCCGCGTATTGCACACGTGAAGGCATCGACGACATACAGGAACTTGTCGGCGCGATGCAGACGGCGGCGCAGGCCACGGCGCCGGGATTCGTCGCGGCGCGATGACCCGGCCGCCCTTCGCGCGGGCGCTGCCTTCACACGGCGTCATCGCCGCGCGAGGCGCCGAGTTTCCCGAGCTGCTCAACCGCCTCTCGACACAGGCGCTTGTGGCGTTGCATGAAGGCGAGGCGCGCGAGACCCTGCTTGTCACCGAAAAGGCGCGCGTGATCGACGCCGTGCTGGCCGCGACCGTATCGCACGACGAGACGCTGCTGCTCGTCTCGCCAGGACGCGCCGCGCGCATTGTCGCCTGGCTCGAAAAATACACTATCATGGAGGACGTCGTGTACAGCGACATCTCCTCCTCATACAGGCAGTTCGAGATCACTCCCGCGGCCGACGGCACGCTGCCCGCAGGTATCGGAGAAACGGCTCCGAATCTCGGATACTGCGCGGCACATCCCGCGCTGTCCGGCGCGCTGTGGCTTCGCCACGCGAGCGTGCAGGCGCCGGGTCTGCGCCTGATCCTGCCCGCGGACGGCGCCGAGGCGACTGCTCGCGCATTGTATGAGGACGCGGGACTCGCCGAGGCGGACGAGGCCGACTTCGAACAGTGGCGTATTCAACACGGCTATCCCTCGTGGAACGGGGAACTGGACGAGACCGCTCATCCCTTTGAATCGGGTGCGGCGGCGGCGGTGAGTCTCACCAAGGGCTGCTACATCGGCCAGGAAGTCATCGCGCGGCTCGACAGCTACGGCAAGGTGCAGCGCCTGCTCTGTCGCGTGCTTCTCGACGCGGGCGCCGCCACGCCGCGCGCGGGCGACCGACTTACAGCATCGGGCGCCGACGCGGGGTACCTGACATCCGTGGCTCCGGAAGCGGTGGCCGAGGGCCTGTACGCACTTGCACGCGTCCGTGTGGCACACGTGGACGCAGGAACAGCACTGGCAGTCGAGAGCGGCACCGCGACCATCCCTGCAACGGTGCTCGGACCCGCTCCAAGCATGGAGGTAGTACCATGAGCACGGAAACTCGCATCGCCTGTGTCACCGGATCCGGCCGCCGCCTCGGGCGCTCGCTCGCGCTCGCGCTTGCGGAGGCGGGATATGATATAGTTCTTCACGCCAATACCAGCACCGACGCACTCGCCGACATCGCGGCACAGATCGAGACCCTCGGCCGCAGGGTATGGACCGTGCACGGCGACCTGAGCAGCATCGATGATATCCGCGGCATCGCGGACGAGATACGCTCATCCGTGCCGCGACTCGATCTGCTTGTGAATAACGCGGGTGTGTTTCCGGTCGCGCGTTTCGAGGATGTCACTCCTGAGCAGTGGGACCTGGCGCAGATCGTGAACACACGCGCCGTGTTTTTCCTCACGCAGGCCTGCGCGCCGATGTTACGCGCGACACACGGCGCGGTGGTGAACATCGCGTCGGGAGGGGCCTTCGCGCCCTGGGTCACGCATATCCCGTACAACGTGTCGAAGGCGGGCCAGGTGATGTTGACACGGGCGCTCGCCAAAGCCCTCGCGCCCGACGTGCGCGTGAACGCCGTCGCACCCGGCATCATCCTGTTTCCGGACGAGGACGAGGCGCAGACCGTCGCCGCCGAACGTATCCCCATGCAGCGCTACGCCACACCCGCCGATATCGCATCCGCGGTTCTTTTTCTCGCACAGGGCTCGCAGTATATTACCGGGCACACACTTCCCGTGGATGGAGGAAGTTTCGACGCCACCTGAAACCGCGCCCATGGCACCGACCAAATTCACAACCAAGTCCTACAAGAATCTCGATTTTCTCAACAGCCCCGACGCGCGGCCCATACGCCTGCTGTCGGAGTACTTCGAACCACTGCAGCGGCTCCGCAAGAATCAGATTCAGGACACGATTGTCTTTTTCGGCTCGGCGCGCCTCGTCTCGCGCGAGCATGCGGAAGAGCGCAAGGCCGAACTCCTGCAGGCCATGAACACGCCGGGATCCCGCGGCGGTTCGAAGCGGCTCATCGAGGAATTGCAGAAGGTCGAGACGCTGCTCAAACAGGCGCGCTATTACGACGACGCGGTGGAACTCTCGCGCCTGCTTTCGAAGTGGGCGCTCGGCCTGCCGAAAAAAGGCCGCTTCGTGATCACCTCCGGTGGCGGACCCGGCATCATGGAGGCCGCCAACCGCGGCGCGCAGCTCGCCGGAGCCAAGTCGGTCGGGCTGAACATCTCCCTGCCTTTCGAGCAGGAACCGAATCCGTACATCCCGCCCGAACTGAATCTCGAATTCCACTACTTCTTCATGCGAAAGTTCTGGTTCGTCTATCCCGCGAAAGCGCTGGTGGTGTTCCCGGGCGGCTTCGGCACACTCGACGAACTATTCGAGACACTCACGTTGGTGCAGACCGACAAGCTGCGCAAGCAGGTGTTTGTGCTGCTCTACGGCTCCGATTTCTGGAAGAAGATTCTTAATTTTGAGGGACTGCTTGAGGCGGGACTCATCAGCAAAGAGGATCTGTCACTCTTTGAATTCGCCGACACGCCAAAACAGGCGTTCAACTTTCTCAAAAAGAAACTCACCGACCGATACCTGTGAACCGCATTAGCGACCGCGAACTCTGGGCGCTTTTCTCGCTGCTCGACGACGCACAAACGTCGGTGCAGGAGGCCGTCCGCGACAGGTTGCTCGAATTGGGCGACGAGGTTGTCGCGCCGCTGCGCGCGCTCTCGGCGCTGCACGGTCTGCATCGCGAACGTGTGGACGAGCTGGTCGACGATATACGCCTCACGCTCACTTTCCGCCGGCTCGGGCAGCTCTATGCCGACCGCTCCGTGCAGCCGGATCTCGAGGAGGGTGTCTTCACCATCGCGCGCTACGGGTATCCCGACATCGACACCGAGGCCTACCGTCGACGGCTCAACGAGATGGCCGCCGATATCCGCGTGCTCGGCGGCATGCGTGCCACACCCATCGACCGCTTCATGAAAATGCGCTCGTACCTGTTCAGTGAACTGGGTTTCGCGGGCAATCAGCACGACTACTACAATCCCGACAACAGCTTCATCAACAAGGTGATCGATTTCCGCCGCGGCATCCCCATCACGCTGTCGGTGGTGATGCTGCTGGTCGGACGCCGCCTGGACCTGCAGTTGCACGGCATCGGCATGCCCATGCACTTCCTCGTGCAGTACGACGACGGCACGCGCATGTTTTTTGTTGATCCGTTCAACGCGGGCATGATCATCACGCAGGAGCAGTGCCGCTCGCTGCTGGCCTCGAACGGCATACAGTTCACGTCCGCCATGCTGGCGCCCGTCGAGCCCGGCGAAATTCTCGAGCGCATGTGGCGCAATCTTTTCCTCGCGTATCAGAAGAGCGGACGCACCGAGGAAGTGACACGCATCGCAAAAATACTGCACTTCGTCAATCCCGAATTCCCCGTGAATTCAGCGACCGATGAGGACGACGTCGAAGACGAGGACGACGAAGACGTGTCTTGATGTTCTAAGGGGGATTTTTCACAGGAGGAACGGAGGAAAGGGAGGTTTTTTCTTCGGCCTTCGGCCGGAATTCATGTACCTCTGGCCGTCTTTCAGTGTGCGTCTCTCGTCTTTCCTCCACGGTCTCTCGATTAATCTCGGGAGATCGCAGTGAGCTAGCGGGAGAGTACAATCATAGTAGGAACGGCCGAAGGCCGAAGAAAAAACCTCCCTTTCCTCCGTTCCTCCTGTGATTATTCTCTTCCCGTCATCTCCCGTGAAACCGTAGTGGCGAGGCCGCAGACGCAATATGAAAGCCGGCCGAAGGCCGAAGAAAAAACCTCTGTTTCCTCCGTTCCTCCTGTGATTATTCTCTTCCCGTCATCTCCCGTGAAACCGTAGTGGCGAGGCCGCAGACGCAATATGCAAGCCGGCCGAAGGCCGAAGAAAAAACCTCCGTTTCCTCCGTTCCTCCTGTGATTATTCTCTTCCGCTATCTCCCTGCACTCGATTTCCCACCCCTGGAGGTGAGCACTTCGCGGTACACGTGTTCGAGATTGCCGATCATCGTGTCGAGGGTGAATCGTTCGAGGAACAGCTCGCGCGCCCGCGCGCCCATCGCGACGCGGCGCTGAGCATCCGTGATGAGGGTCTCGAGTGCATCGGTGAGCGAGCGGACGTTTTTCTCCTTTGTCAGGATGCCGTTTTCTCCGTCGAGCACCATGTAGCGGATGTCGCCCACGTCGCTGGCGACGGCGGGCCTGCCGGCGGCCATGGCGTTGAGGATGGAGACGGGGAAGGTCTCGCCGCCGAAGTCCACGGAGGGCTGCACGTAGATGTCGCAGGCCGAAAGATATTCGGATATGTCTGTCCGATGTCCGAGCAGTGTCACCGCGTGGCCGATGCCCAGTGCGTCGATCTGGCTCTGCAGCGAAGTGCGTAGTTCGCCGTCACCAGCGATGGCGCAGCGGAGCTGCGGATGACGCGGCAGCAGATGCTGCATGGCCGAGAGCAGGTAGGTGTGGCCTTTAAACGCGACGAGGCGCGCGAGATTGCCGAGCAGAACCGTGTTGTCGTCGAGGCCGAGTTCGCGCCGCACTTTCGAGCGGCCCTCGTCGGTGTAGCGGACGTCCTCCTCCGGCAGACCGATATGCACCACGCTGATGCGTGCGGCGGGGATGTGATCGGTGCCCGTCATGATACGCGCGGTGGAATGTCCGACCGGTGTGAAACGGTCGATGAGGAAACGATTGCGCACCCAGTGTGTGATGTTGTGGCTGATGCTCAGGCAACTGTGTATCGAGGCGATGCTGGCGCATTTGAGCGCGCGCGCAGCGATGGCGCCTATGGTGCGGTCGTGATTTGAATTCGAGTGGATGACGTCCACCTTGTCGTGTCGTAAGACGCGTGCCAGTGTCCGCGCCGCGGTAAACTCGCGTCCGCCCGAGGCGTACGGCACTTCGCGGGTCTCGAAGCCGCGCGCCTTCGCTTCCGCCGCGAGCATCGAGCCCGCCAGCGGCGCGATGATGACACGATGTCCGCGCTCGCGCATTCCGCGCGCGACATACAATACGTAGTTTTCGCCGCCCGCTATGTCGCGCGCGTCGTTTGTCAGGACGATGGTAAGGGAACGAGCCATGGGGCCTAATATACGGGAGGGAGGTGGGAGTTGGGAGTGGGGAGTTGGGAGTGGGGAGTTGGGAGTTGGGAGTTGGGAGTGAGGAGTTGGGAGTAGGGAGTTGGGAGTGGGGAGTTGGGGGTAGGGAGTGGGGAGTGAGGACGGGGGAGTGCGGACGCGAGACAGCGGCACAGTGTCTCGCTGAGCCCCGGAGGGGCGGCATTAACCAACCCACGCCGTGAGGCGTGGGAGAGGCACGCCGTCGAAGTTCACGAGCCCGCGAAGCGGGCGGCATTCACCAACCCACGCCGTGAGGCGTGGGAGAGGCACGCCATCGAAGTTCACGAGCCCGCGAAGCGGGCGACATTCACCAACCCACGTCGTGAGGCGTGAGAGCGCCCCGTCCGCGGGGGCGGAACGGGGCGCCGGTGGATAAAAAGAGTGATGAGTCTTATTTAACGCGGAACTCCACGCGGCGGTTCAACGCGCGGCCTTCCTCGGTCTCGTTGGTGGCCACGGGCTGATCCATGCCGTACCCGTTCGAGGTCATGCGCGATGATGGGATGCCTTTCGAGATCAGGTAATCCATCACGGCCTTCGCGCGTTCCTGCGAGAGCCGTTTGTTGTAATCGGCGGAACCGACATTGTCGGTGTGTCCGGCGAGTTCCACACGCACGCTGCTGTTGGTCTTCAACCACTGCACGGCGCGGTCGAGATCCACCGACGACTCCTGCTGCAGTGTCGACTTGTCGAAATCGAAGTACACGAGCAGACGCACGATGTCGCGCGTGAGTTCGATGTTCTTTCGGATGGTGTTGTTCGCGGCATCACGCGGCACGTCGAAACGGTCGGAGTAGAACAGATACCCGGGCGCCTCGGCGGTGATGGCGTAGGAACGGCCGGGCTGCAGCACCACCACGTAATTGCCGTCCATGTCGTTGCTGTGGAAGGAACTCACCACTTCGTTGGTCTTCAGATCCCGCACGGTGAGTGTCGCACCCACGGGGGCCTTGGTCTTGCTGTCGGCCACGCTGCCGAGCACTGCGGTCACCGCGCCGGGCGGCAGGGGATTCGGCACGCCCATGAAGAGGTCGAGGTCGCCGCTGCCTTCGGGACGCGACGAGGCAAAAAACACATTCTCGGTGCCGAGCTGCGTCGTGAAGAACATGTCGTCGTATGCCGAGTTGATCGGCGCACCCGCGTTCTCGACCGCGCCCCAGGCGCCGCCCGCCGCGCGCGACACGTACACGTCGAAGCCGCCCACGCCGGGATGTCCGTTGGACGAGAAGTACAACGTGCGGTTGTCGGCCGCAATAAAGGGACTCATCTCGTCGCCCGCGGTGTTGACGGGTGTGCCGAGATTCACGGGCACTGACCAGTCGTCACCGCTGCGCTTCGACATCCACACGTCACCAAGTCCCTGGCCTCCCTCGCGCTCCGACACAAAGTACAGTGTCATACCGTCCGGCGAGAGCGAGGGCTGCGAATCCCACTGCGGCGAGTTCACCGCGCGCAGATTCTTGATGTTGCGCCAGGTGCCGCCCGCGTACTCGGCGATGTACAGGTCGCAGTCGCCCAGCCCGTCCTCGCGGCCGCAGGCGCTGAACACCATCCAATGACCGTCGGGTGTCATACACGCCGAGCCGTCATTGCCGTCGGTGTTGACGCTTGGTCCCACGTTCATCGTCTGTTTCCATGCCGTGCCCTCGGAGATCGCGGAGTAGATGTTCTGATCGCCGTCACGGTTGGTGGTGAAGTAGATCACACGGCCGTTTCCGAGCACCAGCGGCGAAAAATCGTCGTCGGAGGAATTGACCTCCTCGCCCAGATTCGTGAGTGTCACTTCGTATGTTTTTGGCGTGATGATCTGCCGGTTCTCGATCGATTCCGTGCTCTGCGCGTGAACGGAGAACAGAATCGCCGGAAGGAGGATCAATACAGGGATCACTTTTTTCATGGCTGTCTCTCCGTTCATTTCAGGCGCCAGCGTATGCCGACGGTGGCGAATATGGTCAGTGCATTCCAGTCGGGATTGTTCGGTGTGAATGGCGGATTAAAACGCGCCGTGCCGCTCACGCCCTTTGCGATCTTTGTGAGCGGTATCGCCACGGTCACTTCGGGCGTGAGGAATAACGTGGGTCCGAGCGGTATCCATGTTCCCACGCCGGCCTTCAGATCGAAACGGCTGCTCTCGAAGCCCGTGATTTCACCTTCGGAACCGGCAGACTTCAACTGGCGCTCGGTCGGATTGTTCTGGTACACCTGCTCGGTGTAATAGATGTCGTCGGGCCGCACAATGGTCTGCGTAAGTTTGGCGTTGTTGGAGCTGAGACTCCCGAAGGACGGCCCAACAAGCAGATACCAACTGTCTTCCAGTAATTGTATGCGCGCGAGCAGATCCACGCCGATGTACGTGAAGCTCCAATCAACCTCGTCACGCAGCACCATGGTCTGCCCGGTGGTGGTGGTCGGATGCAGGAACTGCGTATCGTATTCGTTCGAGAAGCTGCCGTTGCGCGTGTGATAGTTCACCTTCAGCGCGAGGCCGAACATGCGTGACAGACTCAGGTCGGCCGTGGCGCCGAGCACAAAGCCGAGGCCGGAGCCGCCGTCGATGGTGCTCTCGAGAGGCAGGGCGATATCGGGTTGCAGGGGATTCCAGTTCGCGATCTGCTCCGCAAAGGTGAGGCCGCCCCAGTAGGGATTCGGCGAGCGGAAGCTGATCGGTCCATTCGAGAACGACGAGTAGGTGATGCCCGCGTCGAAACCGAGGTTCCAGACGAGGCCGGAGGAACGGCCGGGCCGCAGCACGTCGCCGTCGGGTCCGCCGCTCACCGCGTCCAACGCGGGCGCGAGCAGAAGGCACATGACGGCGAACAGCATCACTGCGCGTGGAGAAACGTGTCGTGGTTTCATTGGATCGTGTCCTGTGTGGAAAGTGTGCGTAAGTCAGACAGTAGCGCGTATCACAATCCGAAGCGGAGTCCGGCCGTGAGTGTCACGGTCATGAACCGCATGTCGGATGCGGGAATAAACATGAGTGCTTCACCCGGTTGATCGAGGAAGGCGTTCAGCGGGAAATCGAGACAGAGTTCGGGTGTGAAGAACACGGATTTGGACAGCGGGATCCATGTGCCGACACCGGCCTTGATGGCAAAACGTGCCTCCTCGAACTCCTTGATTTCCACGTCACGAATTTCGAGGGCGCGGAAACCGGAGGGTGTGATGCCGCCCGCGGCGGTATAGGCCGGATACGTGACCCCGTCGGGCGCGACGATGGATTGTGTGAAGGTGCCGCTGCTGCCTTGCAGCAGGCCGATCGACAGGCCTCCCAGAACATACCACGATTTCCGCGCGAGCTGATAGCGGAGCAGGAGATCGATGTTCACAAACTGCATCGAGAGTTCCAGTTCCGATTTCAGTGTTGCATGATCGGGGAAGCCGGTCGCGGGATCGATGTAGAAGATGGGATTGTCGAAAGTGGAGGAATACGTGTCGGTGCGGCCGATGTATCCGAGTTTTGCGACAAAACCCGTCTTGTCTGACAACGGGACGTCGACCGTCCCGTTCAGTATGAAACCGAATCCGTTCCCGCCTTCGAAGCGCGCCCAGGTGCTGATGAGATAATTCTGGTTCATGAGCCCCGCGCGGTAGGCGTGTGTGCCGAAATACTGCGCGTAATTGAGTCCGGCATCAAAACCCAGATACCATGTTGTGCCGCGGAGGCGTTCCGGCCGCAACACGTCGCCGTCCGGACCGCCCGCCGTGCAGCGTGTGCCGGCGGCGAGGATCAGCAGCGATGCACACAGGCAAAAGAGACCCTGAAAGTGTTTCATGACACGGTGTTCCTCCGCGTATGCTAGGGTGAGGGCGACCGGGGCCCGAATAAAGAGAGGATTGTCTGTTTTGTAAGCATTCCTATTTAGCAAAACCGGCTCTTGGAAGCAAGTTGTCTTTCTCCCGACATAGACCTATTTTTTCACACTTTTCGCCCGTCCATTGGTTTCCCGCAGGACGGGCGCCTTTCGCGACACAGACCGGAGTACCTCGTGACAGATCTCGACCGCGCCCAGAAGCTCATCTCCGAGCACGCCACTCAATTCATCGACCTGAAGACGATCGACCTTGTCGGCCGCCTGCATCACGTGACGCTGCCGCTCGAGTCCGACACACTCGCACGCATCATGGCACACGGCGTGGGTTTCGACGGTTCGAGTTACGGTTTCGCCAAGGCCGAGAACAGCGACATGATCGTCAAGCCCGATCTCTCGACGCTGCAGCCCGATCTGTTCCGCGACAAACCGACGCTTACCTGTTACACCGACATACTTCTCACCGACGCGGCGCGTTCCCGTTTCCCGCAGGATGTGCGCTGGATTGCCGCCCAGGCCGAGAAGCTGCTCTCGACACTCGGCATCGCCGACCGTTCGCTGTGGGGCCCCGAATTCGAGTACTACATTTTTTCGAAGGTGGACTACGATACGCGCACCTCGGCCTCGTATTATCACATCGAACACGCCGAGGAATTCTACCACAACGCGTACCACGCGTGTAATCCCTTCGACCTCTACGACGATCTGCGCGACGAGAGCTGCACGCTGCTCAAACGCGCGGGCATACCCGTGAAGTACCATCACCACGAGGTGGGGGAGCGCGGACAGCAGGAAATCGAACTCTTCTTCGATCCGCTGCTCAAGACGGCCGACAACATCGTGACCGCCAAGTACATCCTCTTCAACCAGGCCGTACAGCATAACCTGCACATCACCTTCATGCCGAAGCCGATGTATCAGCAGGCGGGCAGCGGACTGCACCTGCACCAGTTCCTGATGCGCGGCGACACCAACGTGTTCTACGAGGAAGGCACCTACGCCAATTTCAGCGAGACCGGACGGCATTACATCGGCGGCCTCTTGAAACATGCTCACGCGCTGGCGGCCTTCACCAATCCGAGCACAAATTCCTACAAGCGTCTGGTGCCCGGTTTTGAAGCGCCCGTGGCCGTGACCTACGGCATGGCCAACCGCTGCTCGTGCATCCGTATTCCGCGTTACGTGTCCGATCCGAAGGAGACACGGATGGAATACCGTCCGCCCGACGCAACGGCCAATCCCTATCTGATGCTTGCGGCGATGATGATGGCGGGCATCGACGGCATCGTGAACCGCATCGATCCGGCCGCCGAGGGTTTTGGTCCGCACGACGGCGACATCTCGGGCATCCCCTCGCTCAAATTCCTCCCGCGCAATCTGGCCGAAGCCCTAGACGCGCTGGAACTCGACAACGAATTCCTACAGCGCGGCGGTGTGTTCCCCGAGTCCCTCATCCGCCAGTGGCTCAAAGTGAAGCGCGAGGAAGTACACGCCATCGCCACCATGCCGCACCCGTTCGAATACGAGATGTATTT
>JACRFB010000061.1 GCA_016218045.1 Ignavibacteriota bacterium | reverse complement strand
GAACTCCGACAGGGGCGACCGGCGGTCGCCCGACACCACCACGGAACACGCGCAAGACACCGCCCTGAACAGATCGGTCACCTTCTTCCGGAACGGGAGAGGGCCGGGGTGAGGGTGTGCGTGCCGCCCACTTCGCGGGCTCGGCGGGGCGTGTGAGTGCGGCGTGTGACAGGAATTGATGAGCCCCGCACAGCGGGGCGACATTCATCAGCCCACGCCGTGAGGCGTGGGAATGCGGCGTGTGACGGGAATTGAAGAGCCCCGCGCAGCGGGGCGACATTCAGCAGCCCACGCCGTGAGGCGTGGGGATACGGCGTGTGACGGGTGTTGAAGAGTCCCGGATGGGCGACATTCAGAGGTCGGATTCGCCACAGGTGAATGCATCGTGCTCGAGCGCAAACTGCAGAAGAAATTCCGGGCATTCGTTCTTGTGCTCTCGCGGAAGATGTGTTCCCGCGGCTCAACGTCCTGGAATGCCGCCCCTCCGGGGCTCACGTGAAGACGTCGGTGCGCGCGTGTCCCACGCCTGACGGTGTGGGTTGGTGAATGTCGCCCGCTTCAACGGCCTGGGCCGCGGTAATTATTCCACTGTCGACGAGTTCAGTCCTGCCGTCGACGCGGCGGGGAACTACACAACGCCGGCTGCGGGCGTCGCGTACGGACCGGCGACCTATTCCTGGAGCTATCAGGGGAACGCTGTGAATCCCCTGCATTCCGAAAATATCTCGGGCGCGCACCGGCTGCCCAACGGCAACACGCTGCTGTGTTCCGGCACGGTGGGCCTCTTCCTCGAGGTGACAACAGCGGGCGATATTGTGTGGAAGTACATCTGTCCTGTTGAGAAATCGGGCATACTGACACAGGGCGACACATTGCCCAACGATCCTGCGCGTCTGGGTGAGAAACTCAATTCCGTGTTCCGCATCACGCGGTACCCACCCGACTACGCGGGCTTCACGGGCCGGGATCTCACACCGGGCGACTTCGTGGAGAAATACCGGACGGATGTCTCCGCTGTTCCGCAGAGTGACGCCGTTGCCGTGCTCGGCCCCAACCGCCCGAATCCGCTCGGGAGCGTCACCGACATCCCGTTCACGCTCGCGCGCGCGGGATATGTGCAGCTCACCGTGTACGACCTGCTCGGGCGCCGCGTCGCGTCGGTGTTCGACGGCTGGGCGGAGGCGGGCACGCATTTCGCGCGCTTCGACGCGCAGCACGCCGATGGCGCCGCCGCGCCGGGCGCCTACATCGCGGTGCTGCGCTGCGGTGAACACATCGGGCGCCGCGTGATGCTGCGCGGAAGTTCCGGATCGGCGGCGCGCTGATCGCGCGGCGCGCTGCCGACCGGGAACGGCGCAGGTCGATGCGCGCGAGGTCTGTCGCCTCTGCGATGGGTCTGCTGCGCCCGTGATGTGTCTCGTCCCCGGGGACGACCTCCGAATCGTGCGGTTCCGGTGCTGTTTGGACACAAAGTATCGGATGTGTATTGTCGTGTTTTCCAGAAATGCCTCACACCGTTTCCGCGCGCAGGTCCTGCGCGCGGAGATTTTCATCAGGAGCTGCCGTGAAACATCGCATACGCATCCTCGCGCTCTCCGCCTTCGTCCTGTGCTCCGGAGCATATGCGCAACGGGCGGAGGATGTGTCCGAACGACTGTACGATACGCAGATCGCTGCCGCCGAGGCGCTCATCCAACTCGACAAAATCAGCGAGGCCGCAGCGTACCTCCATGCGACAGAGCCCGCCCGCCGCGGCATCGAGTGGCGTTTCCTTCGTGCGCGCCTCGATCAAAGCGACACCAGCGTGACGCTGCCCAGTGGTGTCACCGCGACGGATCTCGCCCTGCACCCGTCCGGCACTCGGCTCGCCGCGGCCGCCTCCGACAGCACCGTCCTCGTCCTCTCGTTTCCAGACTTGCGCGTGCTGCAGACGCTGCGCGGCCACCGTGGCTCGGTGAGCACCGTGGCCTACAGCGGCGATGGACATCTTCTCGCCTCCGGAGGACGCGACCACGCGGTGCTCGTCTGGGATGCGGCGTCGGGCGCACTGCTGGCGCGCAACGACACTTCGTTTTCGCAGGGGATCTACAGCGTGGAATTCCATCCCGATTCGAAGCGGCTGGGAGTCGTGTCGTGGGAACGGCTGGCAGCGCGGCCGCCGCACATCTTCGGTTTTGCCAAGCTGATCGACGCCCGGAGCGGGGCGGAACTGCTGCGAGTGGAACTCGACAATCATCCCGCTTCCGGCATCGTCTTCACTCCCGACGGAAGCCGCATGGTTCTCGCGACCTGGGGGGAGAACACCACGTGCCACGACGTGGCGACAGGAAGGGAACTCTGGCGCTACGACCTGTCCGATCCCGCGGAATACAACGCGTGTCACGCGCTCGACATCCACCCCGACGGATCGCGCATCGCGCTGGGATCGACCGACCGCCGTGTCACCATCCTCGACGTGCGGACCGGCGCGGTGCTGCACCGCATCGAATCCTGGGCCGGACATACCAAGACGGTGAAATGCGTCCGCTTCTCGCCGGATGGCCGTCGCCTCGCGACAACGGGCGAGGACGAACGCGTCCTCGTGTTCGACACGGACGGTTACACCCGCGCGCATGCGCTGACCGGTCACACAGCATCCGCGACAGGCCTCGCCTGGTCACGGGGTGGCGACAGCCTGCTCTCAACCTCTGTCGGCGGACACATCCTGCTGTGGGATCTCGCGCGACCATTCGAGCGCCACCGGGAAATATGCAATTTCGGACCCTGGCAAACCCCGTTCACAGAGGACGGCCGCGTGTTTCTCGCGCCATGCTCCGACACGTCCCTCGTGCTGTACGATGCGGCGTCGGGCAGGGAGGTGAAACGGCTCGGGGCGCGCAGCGGCCTCTGCGGCGACATCAGCAGCGACGGCCGCCTCGCCGTCACCGCGAGTTTCGACGGCGTCGTGCGTCTCTGGGACCTGACGGCGGGGCGCGAACTGCGTGCGTATGCGGGTCACAAGGGCCGCGTCGATGGCGTCTCTTTTGTCAACGGCGACCGCTTCCTCGCTTCCGTCGGTGACACGACGCTGCGCATCTGGCCGGTCGACAGTGATGCTGCGCCCACCGTCCGGAGCCTGTCCGGGAGGCCCTTTCGCGTGCTGGCAAGTCCGGATGGCTCTCTGCTGTACATCGGTTTTTCCGACGGTCTGATCCAGGTGCTGGAAGCGGCGTCACTTCGGGAACTACGAACGCTGCGATGCGCGCGCGCCTTGCAGGAGTTGGCGGTGAGCGCCGACGGTGCGCACCTTGCCGTGTTCAGCGGATCCCTCGTGGAACTGTGGGATCCGCACGCGGGGGAGCGCCGGCACACGCTGCGGGGTCATGCCCGCCCCGGCTATGCGGTGGGATTCTCGCCCGACGGTGTCCACCTGGTGACCGGTTCCTACGACCAGACGGTGAGATTCTGGGATGTGCGCAGCGGAAGATGTGTGCTCACCTATCACGGGGTGCCGCACGACGTGTACACGGCGAAGCTGCTTCCATCCGGCGCGCTGTTTCTCAGCTCCGGAGATGGACACACGCGGTATTTCCGCACCGGCCGCGAGGACTGACGGCAGGCCGGGGTGTGGAGTCAGGCCCGGGACGTCTCGTCCTGCGCCGTGCCGTCGTCGCGCGATGGTGGTCTGAGCCACTCCAATCACCGCCGAGAGTTATCCCGCGCTGTTGTGCAGGGCAGGATGTCGTGGGGGAGTGCGCTGATCGCGTGGCGCCCTACAGACGGGATAAGAAAAAGTCCCGTCTCGACGGGACTTTTTCGCAAGCGGAACGGCCTCAGGCCCAGAACGCGTCGTACTGCGCGGTGCCGTCGCCGAAGATGGCACCGCGTCCCTCGATCACCATCCCGTCGCGCCAGGTGAGCCAGTGGATGACGTCGATGTCGAGGATACGGCCGGGCTCGCCCGCGCGGTGCCCGGTGTTGTGCGTCACATCGGCTGAAAAATTATCGGCCGTCATGAGGGCGAGGAGCTGCATGTTAAAGCTGTTCGCCGAGAGCGCGCCGACCTTCGCCATGAAGGCGACGAATTCGTCGCGGCTGTTCTTCCAGCCGGAGAGCTGGTTGTGGCCGGGCACGAGCCAGCGAAGGTCTTCGGCCCAGTACTGCGCGATCTGCGCGGGATCGCCGCTTGCGAGCGCCGCGTAGGCGGCGCCGACGAGGTCTGCCGTGATGAGAGCCATGGGCGCCGTCCTCAGTCCGCCAGACGGCCGGGGATCGGCTTCAGGCTGTACACCGCCCAGAAGAAGTTGTCCACCGTGTGCTGGTCGCTGATGTACACCTGCACCTTCGCGATGCGTCCGTTCACGATCTTGTAGTGCGTGCAATTGAGCGCGTTGAGCACCACCTCCGACGTCTTGCCCGACGCGTCCGTCACCTTCGCCGATCCCGCGCCGCGGTGCACTTCCACCACCGTGTCGTCGCCGAACGTGTCGACGCCCGTTGCCGGATCCTTCGCGGGATCGAGCGTCACGTGAATGTTGGCCTTCACGAGCTGCGAGAAGAACGCGAGCACCTCGTCGGCTCCGTGTTTCGTACCGGAGAGGGGATGCCTCCCTGGGAGGTTCCACACAAGATCAGGTGCAAACACCTCGCGCTTGATGGTCTCCATGTCGTTGTTGTTGAAACACTCGTACATCTTCTGCACGAGAGCGATGTTGGGATGTATGTCTGCCATGCCCCTTTCTCCGCT
The DNA here is from genome assembly GCA_016218045.1 of Ignavibacteriota bacterium. Lineage (NCBI taxonomy): Bacteria > Pseudomonadati > Ignavibacteriota > Ignavibacteriota bacterium. The sequence continues at coordinate 3,506 of JACRFB010000061.1, read as the reverse complement.
TATGTGTGAGATGAAATGCGCGCCGCCGCTCCGCCGTTCGGTGGAGGCAGCATCCCGCGTGATGGTTGTGGAAAGTGCACCCGAAGCTACACACCCGCATGAAATAAGTCAATATCCCATCCGAATTATCCGCATGTGAAAAATGAACACAGGAAAAACGGAGGACGGGAGTCCTCAACCCCTCACCCGCTGTCCCGCTGTCCCGCTGTCCCGTTGTCCCGTTGTCCCGCAACCGCATCGGTGTTGTATAGCGCCGTGAGGAGCAGTAGTTTTCCCGGGACAATTCGGGGGTAAGGCATGCGCGCGTTGTGGTGTTCGATGCTGTTCCTTGTTGCGTTCTGCGGGATGCAGGCGCAGTTGACAACGAAAACGACGGCCCATGGTTCGAAGCCGGGCTACATCGATAAGGCGACCCTCGTGGTGCAACCACACGGGGCCTACGTGGAACAGGCCCTGTACCTGAGTTACGGCGACCACGGCGCCTTCGGCAGCAACCCGAACGTGGAGATCGTCCACCGATTCCGCCTCCCTGCGAATGCGGTGGTAAACGACCTGTGGCTGTGGATCGGCGACAGCGTGATGCAGGCCATCATGCTCGACGTGTGGAAGGCGCGGGCGATATACGACAGCATCACGAGTTCTCTGCACGATCCGGCGTTCCTCGCGAAGAAGGGCGACGTGTACGAGCTGCACATATTTCCGCTGATCTCCGGGCGCGTGCGCCGCATCCGCATGAATTTCCTCGTCCCCGCGCGCTATGTGGGAAGCACAGGCAGCGCAGAACTTCCCTTGGGCATGCTGCTGGATAACAACGCGGCGGTGAAACCGCTGGAGGTGATGTTCCGCACCGTGGACCGATCATGGGGCACACCGACGATCAGCGAGGTGCCGAGCCTTGTCTTTGACACACTCCCGGATACGCGAGGTTATAAGTTCCTTGTGACCAACATCCCCGACGTCACCCCGCTCAAGAGTATGACGATGTCCTTCCGCGCCGCGCTCGACGAAGGCACGCGCCTCACATCCGCATCGGTAAAAAAGACCGAGCAGTCGTGGTTCGAGTACGGGTTCGATCCGACAGCGATATTCTCGCCGCCAGCGGACACCTCGATGAAGAAACGTCTGTTCGCATTGGACCTCAGCGGTTTGCACGATAGGCAGTACTCGACGTTCCTTCCCGAGTTACGGGAGTTTCTCACGTCCGCGACCAATCCTCGTGACAGTATCGCACTTTTGGTGTCCGGTGCAGGGCGTGTGTCCCGTGCGCGCGCCGGATGGATCCCGACACGGCCGAGTGCTATCGATTCGCTCGTGACGCAGTTCGCGGCCGGTGTACACGGCGCGGAAATCGCGGCGCAGCAGCTTCCCCTCGTGGAGTATTGTGACGTGAACTCTACGATATGTTGGCAATTCCCTGGAATTGAAAACGTCGCGCGCGTGCATGTTTCGAAAGATATTCATAATGCACTGCGGGTCCCGTCGTCTGACGTCATCGCATCCTATGAACACCGAGGATCGGCTGATTCCTTAAAAATCTTGCTTCCGGCACTTCTCGAACGCGGTGGACGCGTGGTATGGTATATCGATGAAAACCATGATCCGAGAATGGAAGAGCCGCTACTGCCAAGTGTCAAGTTTACCAAGGTCTACTCAGATGCTGTCGTACCACTCTTTCGAAAAGAAAATGGGAATCTGGGAGCGGCGTTTCCTGAGGTTGTAGATCACCTGTCGAGGGGTTTCATAACGTACGACACAGGCTATGGGATTACTGCTGAACTTGTCGATACCGCAGGCCGCGCACAGGTCATTTCGCGCCGAATCGGATCGGGCCTCATCGTGCTCAGTTGCCTGTGGAGCTTCCGAGCGGATGGCGCTCTGCGTGCCACGGTCGGTGTCCCGTTACTCGGACTGAACAGTGCCGCACGCGGCGTCACGATGCTTACAACGTTACTGTCTGAGGTGCGGCGTGTGCACGAAGAAGAAGGCAGTGACCACATTTATGTTCTGAGCAATACGGATACGGTGTATTCCGTTCAGGTGTCGAGCTCCATGGCTATGCAGTATGCGGCGGAGTTTCACAGGCCGCTTCCGCGTTTCACAACCCTGAACCTGCTCCGCGCCGCAGCATACACGCCCCCCTTTATCACCGATGCCGGTGTCCGCTACTACGGCAGTGGCATGCTGTTGCGCAGTGTTGCGGACGCACTTGGTGGACGGTACATCGCGGCGTCCGAGTACACATGGCCACGCGTGTGCGAGATGGTCACGCCGAGTGGTTTCGCAGATATCGACTCGATGCGCCTCGAGGTGGCCGTGCTCGGGGGAGGCGGTGAACTGCGCGTGCTACGCGAGGTCGATCACGTGCCGGGTGATTTCCGCAAGGTGCGCTATTTCTTCGGCGAGACCAGCGCGGCCGACAGTCTGCGTTTCACGGCCACCGCGCGGCTCGCGAACGATCCGCAGCCGCGCGTTCATCAGCGCACGGTGCAACTGACGAAGGATTCCGCGCGGATGAACTGGACCATCCCGCCGATGCTCGCCAATGAGCAACTGCGCGACATGTTCGCGAAGAAGCCGCCGCTCGACACAGCGGGCATAGTGGCCCTTGCGCGCAAGAACCGCCTGCTGTGCGATTTTACCGCGTTCCTCGCGCTGGAGCCCAACGATACGCTCAAGTTCATGCGTGATCCCTTCGACGAAACCAAACTCACCGATGTGTTACCCATAGAATTCTCGTCCGACGGTGATTCGCTCGCCGTGGTTGTCACACCCAATCCCTTCCGCGGCAGCACGCGGATTGCAGTGCGAGCGCCCGAGGGTTCGGAGGTGACGATCACACTGTTCGATATGCTCGGCAGGGCAGTGCGCACCGTGTCTTCGTCGCCGCAAACCTCACGGATGCAGGTGTACACGTGGAACGGCGCCGATGCGCAGAACAGCCCGTTGCCCGCGGGCATCTACTTCGTACACGTGCTCGCGCGCAGCCCGTTCCACGACGCACCGCTCAGTGTCGTCCGTAGAGTCGTGCGTATGGAATAGCGGCGCGAAGGGCAGGAGAGTGTCCTCGCCTGTTTCGCGAGCACATCGGATGATTGGATGATTGGATGATGAGACGATCAGACGATTAGACGATTAGACGATCAGACGATTAGACGATCAGATGATTAGACGATAAAACGACAGTTCGGTCCGATTCTTTGTGCGATCTATTCCGCGTTTGTGCGGCGCACGTGTGAACTCCGACAGGGGCGACCGGCGGTCGCCCGTGAAAAACGCAGCTCGCCGCGAGCACCGATCCGATTCCCTCCGCGATGTAGGCGGTATGTGCACGACACGCGTGTGACCTCCGACAGGGGCGCCCGGCGGTCGCCCGACACCACCACGGACCACGCGCAAGACACCGCCCTGAACAGATCGGTCACCTTCTTCCGGAACGGGAGAGGGCCGGGGTGAGGGTGTGCGTGCCGCCCACTTCGCGGGCTTGGCGAGGCGTGGGAGTGCGGCGT